>JBBSOM010000007.1:0-19122 GCA_038259715.1 Longimicrobiales bacterium | reverse complement strand
GCGGGGGGGGGAACGTGCGGGCCGACGTGTCCGGCGGTGAGCCGCGTGTCTTGCTCCTGGCCCCGGGCACCGACCTGTCTCGCGGGTTAACCGCGCGCGAACGACTCGAAGCCGCGGGCGTGCCGACCCGGGTGGTCAGCCTTCCGAGTTGGTACCTCTTCTCCGCGCAGGGCGTAGCCTACCGCGATAGCGTTCTGCCACCCATGGTGACCGCGCGCGTCTCGATCGAGGCCGCGTCCACCTTCGGGTGGGAGCGTTGGGTGGGAAGTGGGGGACGCGCGATCGGGCTCGACCACTTCGGCGCCTCCGCTCCGGAGGAGGTGCTCTACGAAAAATTCGGGATCACGGTCGACGCGATGGTGGAGGCGGCAACGCAGTTGCTCGGCTGACGCGTACGAGTGGAGGGCGCGCCAGCATTTGCCGGCCGCTCACGCGACGACCGTCAGGCGACCCGGCGACGCAGTGCGAGCGGAAGCGGCGGAACGCGCGTGACCGGTTGCCGGCGGCGGCGGCGGCGCACGACCGGTCGGTCATATTTCGTCTCGGCCCGACACCCGGCGTGGCGCGCCCACTTCTTCCAGGTCTCCCCATGACCGTGGTTGCCGTCGAACATGTAGTCGGCGATGTGCGCCATCTCGTGCAGGAGCGTATCCATCCTCTCGGCGCCGTTCCCTTCGAGCATCAGGTCGGCGTTCAGCGCGAGTTCGACCACGTACCGGCCGCGCCGCCGATCCTCGCCGGGGATCATGTGTCCGAGCGAGGCGCTCATGCGATTGCTCAAGCGCACGGGCACGTCTTCCGGCAGCAGTCCGTCGAAGCGCGTCTTGTTCAGGTAGCGGTACAGGGACCGCAAGTACCGGCGCTGCTCCGGCGTCGCGGCGCAGTGCGTGACCTCCACGTCGTCACCACAACGCAGTGCCGCGCTGCGCATACGCTGGGCGTGCGACGTCCGCACCGCCTCGAGCACGGGCGTCAGACCGGGCCACGACTGAATCCGTTCGGTCGCCGCACGCACCGCCCCCGTACGCCGACCACGACCGGAGACAATGGCCGCGAACGCATCGAGGATCGAAGGGGGCGAACGACGGTAGGCGACGTGCAGATTGAGCACCGTACCGTTCTGGGTGAGCGACCAGATAGTGCTTCGATTGGCGCGAAAATTGACCTTCTCGAGCCGTAGGGCTCCTCGGCTCTTCAACTCTCTAAGTGTGTCTTCAGCGGAACGCACACACATGGATTCCTCGCTCGAACGGTCGGTCGCCCCCGGCGGACGACGCGTCAATGATGGGGGAAGATACCGCCCTTCGCACCCCCTGCGTCCGGTGTGCGCGCAACGACCTCCCGATGCCACAGCATACGGTGTGCGGCGCCGCTCATCGCTACCATATATCGTGTGTGAAGCGCCGCGCCTATTGCGTACTCGCGAAGAAATGCACTACATAGAAGTCGTTCGCGAACACGCTTGCGTCGTACCCTGCTTCCGGAGGCTCCACCGTGGCGACCAAGACAGCCAGCACCAAGAAGACCGCAGCGAAGAAGCCGGCCAAGAAGGCGGCCGCGAAGAAGCCGGCCAAGAAGGCCGCGGCGAAGACGCCGGTCACCAAGAAGGCGGCCGGCGCCAAGAAGCGGCCTGCCAAGAAGGCGGCCGCGAAGAAGCCGGCCAAGAAGGCCGCGGCGAAGACGCCGGTCACCAAGAAGGCGGCCGGCGCCAAGAAGCGGCCTGCGAAGAAGGCGGCCGCAAAGAAGGCGCCGGTGAAGAAGACCGCGGCGAAGAAGCCCGCGGCCGAGAAGGCTCCGGCGAAGAAACCCGCCGTCAAGAAGGCCGCTACGAAGCCTGCGGCGAAGAAAGCTGCGAAGAAGCCCGCCGCGAAGAAGAAGTAGGCTCGGCCGGGCCCGTCGTGGTCCTACGGCGCCGGCGTCCTTCGCGGATGCCGGCGTCTTTGCTTGGAGCAGCCGCACGCGCGCTCACTGCGACCGGACATCCTCCAGGAATGAGATCACGGCATGGTATTCGTCGCGGAGCTCGTCGAGCGCCGCGCGCGCGCCTTGGACATCGGCATCCCGTCCCCGGTTCTCCATGCCCTGGAGCAGCCGGGCGAGTTGTTCCGCACGGATGTTTCCCGACGCGGACTTGAGCGAATGCGCGGCCTTCCGCACGGCCTCCGCGTCCGCGCCATCGACCGCGTTCTCGATGTTGACGAAAAGGGCCGGAGCTTCAGTCAGGTAAATGGCGACGGTCGTGTCGACGACCTCCTCGACGCCGGCCGCACGCATGATTGCACGGAAGCCGTCGAGGTCGACAGGCGTGCCCGGCCGCTCCGGCGGGCTCGGCGCAACTTCCGCCTCCTGGGATCCCTCGGCTTCGCGGGCCCCCGTCACCCACCGCTCCACGAGGTCGTACAGGTCGTCCGGCTTGAAGGGCTTCGAGAGAAAGTCGTTCATCCCGGCAGCTCGACTCCGCTCCCGCTCCTCCGCGAACGCATGCGCGGTGAGCGCGATGATCGGTAGCGTCCGATTGCTCGGCTGGGCACGGATCCGGCGTGTGGCTTCGAGCCCATCCATATTGGGCATCTGGATGTCCATCAGAACGAGGTCGAAGCGCTCGCGCGCGGCGGCCTCCACCGCCTGTACGCCGTCCGTGACAGGTACCACCACGTGTCCGCGCTTGCTCAGCAGGGCCACGGCGACCTGCTGATTGACCGGGTTGTCTTCAGCAAGCAGGATACGCGCGCGCACGGCCCCGCGCCCGATGGTCTCGCGCGTGACCAGACGGCGCTCCTCCGCGGGTTCGCCGCCATAACCGAGCAGGGCGCTGAGCGCGTTGAAGAGTTCGGCCCGTGACACGGGCTTCGACATATATCCCGCGATGCCCTCCGCTCGCGCCCTTTCCGCCCCGCGAGCGGGCCCCGCGGATGTCAACATGAGCATCGGCATGTCGTCGTACGCGGGTTCCGCCCGAACGGCGCGCGCGAAGTCGAAGCCGTCCCGCACGGGCAGCATGTGATCGAGAACGACCGCGTCGAAGAGTGCACAGGCCCGCAGGGATGAAGCCAACATGTCGAGCCCTTCATCGACACTGGCCGCCTCGGCGACGTCGGCGCCCACTATGTTGAGCGCCTCGCGGACGATTCGCCGGGCTGTCGCGTTGTCGTCCACGACCATGAAGTGGCGCCCACGGAGGTCCAGTCCCATCGACTTCCGGCCGGCCCCGGCACTCTCGTCCGAGCCGATCCGCATGAGGAGCTCGAAGTGGAAGTCACTCCCCTGACCCGGCGTGCTGTCCACATCGATGTGGCCGCCCATGAGTTCGACGAGCCTTCGCGAAATACTCAGTCCGAGACCCGTACCGCCGTATGTGCGGGTGGTGGAGGAATCTGCTTGCTCGAACTCGCGAAAAATCTGCTCTTGCTTCTCGAGCGGAATCCCGATCCCGGTGTCGCGGACGCCGAAGCGGAGACGGACCTGGCCTCCTTCGGTGGAAAGCACGTGCAAACCCAGCACCACCTCGCCGCCCTCCGTGAACTTCACCGCGTTCCCGACGAGGTTCGACAGGACCTGCCGGGTCCGGTGCGGGTCTCCATACACGGTCCTCGGAACACCGGACCCGATATCGACCAGGATCTCATTCCGCCGTTCCACCCCGGACACTGTGAAAATGCGCGCCACATCGGTGACCATGTCGTGCAGCGCGAAATCGACTTCCTCCAGATCGAGCTGACCGGCCTCGATCTTCGATACGTCGAGGATATCGTTCAGGATGCGGAGCAAACCACGCCCCGACGATCGGATGACCTCGGCGTTCTGACGCTGATCCGACGTCAGGGGTGAGTCGAGAAGGATCTCGGTCATCCCCAGGATACCGTTCATCGGGGTGCGGATCTCGTGGCTCATGCTCGCGAGGAAGGAGCTCTTGGCGCGTGCGGCCTCCTCGGCCTGTATGCGCGCCATCATCTGCGCTTCGCGCGCCTCCACCTGGTTGGTCACGTCCTCGCCGACAAGGATGAGCGTACCCTCGGCGGCACCGCGCGCGAGCGTCCCGACCAACTGCATCCACCGCGCCGTTCCTTCCTTCGTACGGACGGGAAGGTCCGAGTTGGCCTCCTCTCCCGCTCGCACCCGCTCCAGAAACGAAGTCAGCGGATCCCGCTCCTGGGGATCGGTCACCAGGTCGACGAAGCCTCGGCCCTGCACTTCGGCGGGCGTATGCCCGAGCATGGTCTGGAACGCGGGGTTGACACGCACGATCCGCCCGTCGACGTCGAGCACGACGATCGGGGTCGGCGCCGAGGTCAGCAGCGCGTTCAGGAAGTCGCGTCGGCTCGCGGTCTGGGCCTCCGCGATCCGGAGTCGCGCACCGCTGCGCACCTGATCGACCAGCGTCGCGTGCGCTCTACCGTGTACGATGATCATGAACGGCGCGAAAAGCGCAGTCACCAGAAGTATGGAAACGTGATCGCGATCCATGTCGCCCATGAGCACAGCGGCCGTGACCGGCCCCAGCAGCAGGAACATGAACCCGAAGAAGGAGGGCCCATCCGCGACCAACGTGGACGTGGCGGCCGCCACGAGCCCCGCAAATATCAGGAGGAGGAACGCCAGTTCCTTCGCAGGAGCGCCGGCCTGGAGCATCGCCCACCCACCCCACAGGAACGCGGCGATCCAGACATCCCGGCGCACCAGGCGGATGATGGCAGCCGGCGTCTCGAGTCCGGCGGACGCGCGCATGCGGTTCACCGCGCGGGCAGCCGCCGTGAACACGAACGCGAGGAACCATGCGATTCCCATCCACGCCGGCGTGGCATCCCAGAACACAAAGACCGTGACCGCCGCCAGCATGATCTGAGCCAGATCGGCTGAGGTCCTCCCGTCGAGCAGCTGACGAGCCAGGGCTCCGTCGAGCTCCGTCGCCACCCGCCGCTCCGCCTCCGCGGCGTCCCCCTCGAGGAGGAACGCCGACGTGAGGTCCGGATCGGTCGGGGCACCGGAAGGATGGGGGTGGGTTCGGTCGGTCATGGAGGTGCGAGAGGGATGAGCGAAGCCGTATAGTATCGCCTGGGGGCCGCCACGCGAGAGCCCCCGGCGCCTATTGCGTGTCTGGGCTACCCACCCCCATTTCCCCCATCCCATCGTTTCACCGTCCGTGAGGGACCCCATGCATTCCATGATCCGCGCCCGATCACGTGCCTTCGCCACCGTGTTCGCCGCCACCTTGATGGTCGCGAGCATGGGCGCATGGAACCCTGCGTTGTCCCAGACCGCCGCCGCGCCCGTCGCCGCCGCCGCCGCCATGGAGTCGGCGGCGCGGCCCACTCCTCTGATGGGACCGGGCTCCGCCAACTACGAGCTCGCGGCGCGCTTTGCGCCGTACCGGATCGACGACCTGGTCAAGAGCACGATGGTGACGCCGCGCTGGATCGATCACGGCGACCGTTTCTGGTACCAATGGGACACGACCGAGGGGACGTTCTACTACCTGGTGGACCCGACGCGGGCGTCCAAACGCCAGATCTTCGACAACGACCGCATCGCCGCGGAGTTGACGCGGCTGACGCACGATCCGTACGACGGCAAACACCTGACGATCAAGAACATCCGCTTCATCAGCGACAACACGATCCAGTTCGACGTGGAGTCGTCGCAGGACGAGAAGGTAGACAAGGACGCGATCGAAAAGGACACGCTCCAGCAGGACAGCACGCGAGAGCAGCAGACCACCAAGCGCGCGAAGAAGCAGGTGCTGCACTTCGAATACGACATCACGACGCGCGCCGTGCGCCTGCTCGAGGACTATGAGGGTCCGGACAACCATCCGGGCTGGGCCAGCGTGTCGCCCGACACGACGTGGGTGGTCTTCAGCCGCGAGTTCAACCTCTGGGCAATGAGCTGGGCCGAATATCAGAAGGTGCTGGACGCGCGGCGCGGCAAGAGCGGGGAGGCCGCGGACAGCGCGTCCGACAAGGTCCAGGTCGAGGAGATCCAGCTCACGAAGGACGGCGAGAAGGACTACAGCTACGGCTCGCAGGGTCGCGGCGAAAACGACGACGAGACCGAGAAGGAGTTCAAGAAGCGCCAGAACCCCGGCATCAGTTGGTCACACGACTCGCACTGGTTCGCGCTCACCCGCGACGACCGACGGAAGGTCGGGGACCTGTGGGTCATCCATTCGGTCGGCAACAAGCGTCCGCAGCTCGAGACCTACAAATACGACATGCCCGGCGAGAAGAACGTCACGCAGACGGGGCTGCTCGTCTTCAACATGCAGAGCCGGACCATGAAGAAGATCGACGACGACCCGTGGAAGGATCAGACCATGGGCGTCTACAACAATCCTCGCGACCACGGGCAGCGCGGCTTCGGTCGAGGCGGAAACACCGAGGACATCCCCATCACCACCTGGCTCTCCCCGAAATCCGACGAGTTGTATTTCTTCCGGGCGAGCCGCGACCTGCACCGCATCGACGTGATGGTCGCGGACCCCGAGACCGGGACCGTCCACCCGGTCATCGAAGAGCGCATGAACACCTACCAGGAGCAGCAGCCTCCCTGGCGCCTGGCCAACGGCGATCTGGTGTGGTGGTCCGAACGCGACGGTTGGGCCCGCCTGTACCGGATCTCACCGGACGGATCGGCGAAGGCCTTGACCGAGGGCCCCTGGCATGTCGCCGGCATCGAGGGCATCGACGAAACAAAGGGCATCGTGCTGTTCACGGCCAACGACCGTGAGGAGGGCGAGGACCCATACTATCGGCACGTGTACCGGGTTGGGCTCGACGGCACGGGGCTCACGCTGCTCACCCCGGGTGACTTCGACCACCAGTCGGTGGCGTCCGAATCCGCGCACTTCGTGATCGACAACTATTCCCGCGTGGACACGACTCCGGCGTCGGCGCTCTTCGATGTCACGGGGCGCAAGGTCATGGACCTGGAAGAAGCGGACCTGTCGCTGCTCATGGCCGCCGGCTACCACTTCCCGGAGCCGTACACGGTCAAGGCGGCCGACGGCGTCACCGACCTCTATGGGGTGATGTACAAGCCGTACGACTTCGATCCTACGAAACAGTACCCGATCATCGAGTACGTCTATCCCGGCCCACAGACGGAATCGGTGGCCAAGTCGTTCTCGCTGAGTCCCTTCGAGCAGGGGTTGGCACAGTTCGGTTTCATCGTGGTGACGGTGGGCAACCGCGGCGGCCATCCCGACCGCTCCAAGTGGTACCACAATTACGGGTACGGAAACCTTCGCGACTACGGTCTGGCCGACAAAAAGGTCGCCGCCGAGCAGTTGGCCGAGCGCTACGCCTTCATCGACCTGAGCCGCGTGGGCATCTACGGGCACTCGGGGGGTGGCTTCATGTCCACCGCGGCGATGCTCGTGTACCCGGACTTCTTCAAGGTGGCCGTGAGTTCATCGGGCAACCACACGAACGACGTCTACAACCGGTGGTGGTCCGAGACGCACCATGGCGTGAAGGAAGTCGTGAACGACTCGGGCCAGGTGAGCTTCGAATACAAGATCGCGACCAATCCGGAGTTGGCCTCGCACCTGAAGGGGCACCTGATGCTCACGACCGGCACGGCCGACAACAACGTGCATCCCGCCAACACGTACCGGATGGCCTCGGCGCTCATCAAGGCGAACAAGCGATTCGATTTCTTCACGTTCCCCGATGCCCGTCACGGGTATGGAGACATGAACGACTACTGGTACTGGGTGCGCGGCGAGTACTTCGTGAAGCATCTGCTCTACGACGACACGCACTGGAACGCGGACATGACCGAGTTGCAGATGGAACACCCGAAGACGTCCCGGTAGGGCGTTGTCACGAGATGATCTTCTTCTGCTCCGGCAGCACGATGGCGGGTAGCCCCAGCTTCTCCACGGCCTCGTTGAAACGGGCCAGTTCGTTCTGGAGAATACCCAGATAGCGGCCGCGCACCGCCGCCCAGCTCTGGTTCAGATCGCCGAGACGCTCGTACGCGCCCTGCGTCGGGCGTCCTTCGGGCCCGCCCGCGATGTAGCCATCGACACCCGTCACGTAGTTGTAGAGTTCGATGAATTGGTTGTCGAGCTTCGGGGGAAAGCGGATCGGGTCCTGGCCGGACTCGTTCTTCGTCTGCTGCATCTCCTCGTGCACGCCCTTGGCCTTCGACTGCAGCGTGTCCCCCAGTGGCTTCAGCGTGGCTGCCTGTCCGGCCGCGTCCGCTTTGGCCACCACGTCCTCTACCTGCTCGCGGATCGCGCGCAGGTTCTCGATGGCGTGCGTCACCGCGGAAATCGAGTCACGCACCTCGAGGCCGACACGGAACTGCTCGTCGTAGTCGGCCTGGGCCACCTCGGTCAGGCGCGGGTCACCGAGCAGGCGGAGCGTCTGCTGCTCGGGGGCGCCGCCGCCGACCGTCATGCGCACGGTGTAGGTCCCCGGAGGCGCCTTCACGCCGCCCGTGTAGCCCCAGACCACCGCGTCGCCGGGCAGTTCCGGACCGGGGTAGAAGAGGTCCCACACCACGCGGTGAAGGCCCCGCGTCTTGTCGATCTTCGTTCCGCGCGTCGCAGCCACGGTGGCCGAGTCGCTCGCGAACGTGTGTGCGACCTTCCCTGACACGTCCATCACGTCGATGCGTACCTCACCGTCCGGCTTCGAGCCGAGCCAGTAGTGCAGCGTCGCGCCCTGGGGCGGCAACGCAGGCGTGAACTCATCCATGCCGCCACCGCCGGCCATGTTCGCCCGCACGGCGTCGCGCGGCTTGAAGAGGTGCGCGCCCGACGCGGTCACCTGCCGGTTCACTTCGCGGAGCGGCGTCACGTCGTCGAGGATCCAGAACGAGCGCCCCTGGGTGGACAAAATCAGGTCGTCGTGGGCGACCCTGATGCCCGTCACCGGACTCACGGGTAGGTCGCGCTGAATGGATTGCCAGCGCGCGCCCCCGTCGAACGACGCGAAGATCCCATACTCCGTGCCCGCGTACAGCAGCCCTTCACGAATCGGGTCCTCCCGCAGCGAGCGGACCGGATAGTCCGCGGGAATCCCGTTGGCGCCGTCGGTGAGCGGGCGCCACGTCGCCCCCCAGTCGTCCGTCCGGAAGATGTAGGGCCGGAAGTCGTCCAGGCGGTAGGCCTGCACGGCCATATAGGCGCGTCCCGGAGCGTGCGGCGACAGCTCGATCTCGTCGACGGTGCCGAATTTCGGCATCGCCCGGGGAGTGACGTCCTTCCAGGTCGCGCCGTCGTCGCGGGTTACGTGCACACGCCCGTCGTCCGTGCCCGCCCAGATCTCCTTGGGGTCGGTGGGCGACTCGGAGATCGTGAAGACCGTCTCGAAGATCTCGACGCCCGTCACGTCTGCGTTGATCGGCCCGCCGGACTTGCCCTGGAACTCGGGATCGTTCGTGGTCAGGTCGGGGCTGATCGTTTCCCACGTCATGCCCTCGTCCCGCGACCGGTTCACGTACTGCGAGCCGTGGTAGATGGTCTTGGGATCGAACGCTGACACGATGATCGGCGACACCCACTGGAAGCGGTGCTTCAGATCCCCGGCTTCCGACCCGAGTTGGAGCTGGGGGTAGAGGTTCATGTTACGGACCTGGTCCTCGCGGTGGTCGTACCGGTCGATGACCCCGCCGTAGCACCCCGCGTACGTGACCTCTGGATGGTCCGGATGCAGCGCGACCGGACCCGTCTCGCAGCCGCCCACGTTCAGCCAATGCTCCTTGGGGTAGAGCGTGTTGCTCGACGCCCACGCCGGCACGGAGATCGTGGTGTTGTCCTGCTGCGCCGCATACAGGCGGTAGGGGAACTGGTTGTCGACCACCACGTCGTAGAATTCGGCCGTGGGCTGATTGTAGTAGGTCGACCAGGTCTCCCCGCCGTTGACGGTCACCTGCGCGCCCCCGTCGTCGGCGATGATCATGCGGTCCGGATGATCCGGGTGGATCCACAGGTCGTGCGTATCTCCGTGCGGAACGTCGATCGACTCGAACGTCTTCCCGCCGTCGATGGAGCGGTAGGGGCTCGTGTTCAGCGCGTACACGGTGTTCGGATCCTGGGGGTCCGCCCGCAGATGCGTGTAATACCAGGCGCGCTGCCGGAGCTTGTTCTCGCTGTTGAGGCGCGTCCACGTACCGCCTGCGTCATCCGAGCGGTAGACACCGCCCTCGGGCTCCGCTTCCAGGATCGCCCACACCCGGTCGGGCTTCGCCGGCGAGACCACGACGCCGACCTTGCCGACGACACCTTCCGGGAGCCCGCCGTGCAGCTTCGTCCACGTATCACCACCGTCGCTCGACTTGTAGACGCCGCCTTCCTCACCCCCGGAGATGATCGCCCACGGCTTCCGTTCTCCCCGCCACATCCCGGCGTACAGCTCACGTGGGTTCTTCGGGTTCATGCTGAGCGCCGACGCGCCGGTCGAGTCGTTCACGGCGAGCACGTGCTCCCACGTCGCGCCCCCGTCCTTCGAACGGAAGATGCCGCGCTCGGGGTTCTTCCCGAACGCATGGCCGAGCGCCGCGACGTAGACGAGGTTCGCGTCCCAGGGGTTCACTTCGATACGGCTGATCTGCCCTGTCTCGGGAAGCCCGATGAACGTCCACGTCCTCCCCCCGTCCATCGACTTCCACACGCCGCGTCCGTTCGAGGTGTTCCCGCGGATGTCGGCCGAGCCCATCCCCACATAGATGACGTTCGCATCCGAGGGCGCGACGCGCACCGCGCCGATCGAGCCTCCGAAGTAGCCGTCGCTGATGTTGCGCCAGTTTCCGCCGTTGTCGTCGCTGAGCCAGACGCCACCCCCGGTCGATCCCATGAGCCACCGATCCTCATCGTCCGGGAAGCCCGCCACCGCCGACGAGCGTCCACCGCGGAACGGTCCCGCCATGCGGTAGTGCAGACCCTGGAACGCGAGGGAGTCGAAGGGCTCCTGGAGAGCCGAACCGGAACTCGGCGCGACCGCGAGCGCGGCGAAGGCGAGGGACATCAGCGAACGGCGCATGTGCGTGGTCTCGGCGAGGGTGCACCAGGTGCGAAGAGGGAGGCTAGGCCGGCGCGACCCGGAGCGTCAATGGCGCGGGAGCTTGTGGCACTATGGCCCCCCGGGTACGCTTGGGGCCGCTGGTCCGGGGCCTGGTGCCCCGCACCGGGCACGCTGCCCACAGCCGACCTGATCGTGAGCGAGACAGAAAGCCCGGCCCACACCCCACCCGACGAGCCCCAGCAGCGCCGGCACTTCCGGGCGCTGTGCCTGGCGGCCCTCGGCGTGGTGTACGGGGACATCGGCACCAGCCCAATCTACGCGCTCCGGGAATCCTTCCAGTCGGCCCACGGCATCGCAGCGACGCCCGCCAACACGTTTGGCGTGCTGTCGCTGATCTTCTGGTCGCTCATCGTCGTCATCGGCTTCAAGTACCTTATCCTGGTCATGGGCGCCGACAACCATGGCGAGGGCGGCATCATCGCGCTGACCGCGCTGGTCATGCCACGCGGGTCGCTCGCCAAAGCGAGGGGCGCCCGCCACGTTCTGGTCCTGCTCGGCTTGTTCGGCGCGGCGCTCCTCTACGGCGACAGCATGATCACCCCGGCGATCTCCGTGCTCAGCGCGGTGGAAGGCCTCGAGGTCGCCGTGCCGAGCCTGACGCCCTGGGTCCTCCCGCTTACGGTTGGCATCCTGATCGGGATCTTCGCGTTCCAGCGGCGCGGCACCGGCAGCATCGGCGCGGTCTTCGGCCCCATCATGCTCCTCTGGTTCAGCACGCTCGCGGTCCTGGGCATCTTCCACATCGCGCGGAACCCGGTGGTGCTCACGTCCGCGAATCCGCTCCATGCGGTGCGCTTCTTCCAGGAGAACCACGGCAAGGGCTTCCTCGTCCTCGGCTCCGTCTTCCTGGTGGTGACCGGCGGCGAGGCGCTCTACGCGGACATGGGACACTTCGGCAAGCGTCCCATCCGGCTCACCTTCATGGCGCTCGTGCTCCCTTCCCTGCTCCTGAACTACTTCGGGCAGGGCGCGCTGATCATCGCACGGCCCGAGGCCGTCGAGCATCCCTTCTTCAGCATGGTGCCCGAGTGGGCAGCGTTTCCCCTGGTCGCCCTTGCGACGGCCGCCACCGTCATCGCGTCCCAGGCCGTCATTTCCGGTGCGTTCTCGCTGACCCGCCAGGCCGTCCAACTCGGGTACCTGCCACGGATGCGCGTCGACCATACCTCCGAGCGCCACATCGGCCAGATCTACATGCCCGCCGTGAACTGGGCGTTGATGCTCGCGTGCATCGGCCTCGTCCTCGGCTTCCGCACCTCCGGCAACCTCGCCGCCGCGTACGGCGTTGCCGTGACCACCGATATGGTGTTCACGACGTTGCTGTTCGCGGTGGTCGCGTATCTGCGCTTCAAGTGGAAAATCGGATGGGTGGCGTTGCTCACCGCGGGTCTGTTGGTCGTGGACCTCGCCTTCTGGGGCGCCAATCTTCCCAAGATCCCGCATGGAGGATGGTTCCCGCTCCTGGTCGCGCTCGCGGTCTTCACGATCATGACCACGTGGAAGCGCGGCCGCTCGATCCTCTCCGACCGCCTCGATGCGCGTCCCCTTCCGGTCGAGGACTTCCTGGCGTCGATCGCGGGCCACCCGCCGCCGCGCGTGCCCGGCACCGCCATCTTCATGACCTCCACGGTCGACGGCGCGCCCATGGCGCTCCTGCACAACCTCAAGCACAACAAGGTGCTGCACGAGCGCGTGCTCGTTCTGACCATCGAAGTGGCGGACGTTCCCTACATGCCGGACGACGAACGGCTCACGGTCACGGGTCTCGAAATGGGCTTCTGGCGCCTGGTGGCGCGGTATGGGTTCAAGGAGAGCCCGGACGTACCTGAGATCCTCCAGCGCGTCGACATTCCCGGCTACACGTACCGGCCGATGGCGGATTCCTTCTTCCTCGGAGAAATCGCGGTCCTGGTCTCGGAAAAGCCGGCGATGGTTCGGTGGAGATCCGTCCTCTTCGAGCGCATGACCCGCAACTCCCTGCGCGCGTCGTCCTACTTCAACATCCCGCCTGATCGGGTGGTTGGACTCGGTGCGCAGGTGGAGATCTGACCGCGCCATGAATTCATTCGTGAGCACACGAGGGAGTCGCGCCGTGCCGTTCGTGGAGGCGCTCGTTCGCGGCCTCGCACCCGACGGCGGGCTCTACGTGCCGGAAACGCTCGCGGCTTTCGATGGCCGCCCAGCGGCCAAAGCGGACTTCACCACCTCGGCGCGCTGGGCAGCGGAGCGCTGGCTCGGCGACGTGACCACACCCGAAACGCAGGCGGCGATCGTCGACGCCGCATTGGACTTTCCGGTCCCACTCGTCGAGGTCGCCCCGGACACGTACGTGCTCGAGTTGTACCACGGTCCGAGCCACGCGTTCAAGGACGTCGGGGCGCGCTTCATGGCGCGCGCCATGGCGACGCTGGCACGGGGGTCGGGGCCGGCCACCGTGCTCGTCGCCACCTCGGGCGATACCGGCGGCGCGGTGGCGGCGGCCTTCCACGGGGTGTCGCCCTACCGGGTGGTCGTGCTCTATCCGGCGGACGGCGTCAGCGAGCGGCAGCGCCGTCAGATGACCACGCTCGGTGGGAATGTCCATGCGGTCGCGGTTGACGGCACCTTCGACGACTGTCAGCGGATGGCCAAGGAGGCCTTTGCCGACGCCGAACTGCGCGAGCGCTCGGGCCTCACGTCGGCCAACTCGATCAACATCGGGCGACTCCTGCCGCAGGCGTTCTACTACGTGCACGCGGCGGCGCTGCTCGGGTGGGATGCGCGGCCCGCGACGTTCGTCGTGCCCTCCGGGAACCTCGGGAACCTGTGCGCCGGACTGCTGGCGCACCGGGCCGGTATGCCGGCCGTGGGCTTCGTGGCGGCGCTGAACCCGAATCGCGCCTTCGCGGACTATCTGGACACCGGCAGCGCAGAGGCCCGCCCATCCGTCCGGTCCTTGTCCAACGCGATGGACGTGGGCGCCCCGAGCAACCTCGAAAGGATCCGCTGGCTGTACCAGGACGACCGCACCGCGCTCGGCGCCGACGTGCGCGCCGTATCGGTGAGCGACGAAGAGACGGCGGCTTGCATCGCTGACGTGTACCGTCGACACGGGTATCTCCTGGATCCCCACACCGCCGTGGCATGGTCTGCGCTGGAGCGGACTCCCGGGATCGCTCGGACGGCCGATGGACCCTTGATCGTCCTTTCCACGGCGCATCCGGCCAAGTTTCCCGATGTCGTCGAGCGCGCGACCGGCGTGGACGTACCCTTGCCCGCGGACCTGGCGCAAAGGCTGTCGGGGCGTGAGCACATCGTCCACCTTGCCGCGGACGGACGCGCGTTGCGCGCACTTCTTCTCACGGAATGACCGGATCATGAGCGAGCTGGTGGCTGCACGCGTGCGTGTACCCTGCTCCACGTCCAACCTCGGCTCGGGCTTCGACACGTTGGGCGTGGCGCTCGATCGCTACCTGGAGGCGTCCTTCGAGCCGGGCGGTCGGGACTTCGAGGTCGAGCGCACCGGAACGCTCGAGACGCTCGACGAGTCCGTCGACACGGACCATGTGGCCACGGTCTTCATCGAACAGTTGCGGCGGGAGGGCGTCGTGCCGCGCGGCCTCCTTCGACTCGATTCGCAGATTCCCGTCGGGAGGGGGCTCGGCTCGTCGGCTGCCGCGTTCGTAGCGGCGTACGACCTTGCACGCGCGGTGCGTGGAGCTGATCCGGACGTCGAGGCGGCCTTCCGCTTCGCTTGCGCACGCGAGGGCCACGGCGACAATGCCGCTCCCTGTGCGCTGGGAGGACTGCGGGCTGTCGTACCGGGCACCGCAGGGCCGCGCCCGCTCCTCCTCCCTCTTTCGGGGGACGTCGCATTCGCCTACGCGGCGCCCGCTGCCGAGATCTCTACGTCGCAGGCGCGCGCGGCGCTCCCCCACCACGTGGCGCACGGCGTGGCGGTCTCCGCCCTCGGCCGCATCGTCGCGTTGACGAAGGGGCTCGCCGACGGCGATCCCGAGCTGATCCGGATCGGCATCGCGGATGAGCTACACGTGCCCCATCGGCTTCCGCTCATCCCGGGGGCGGTCGACGCGATGGGCGCGGGCTACGAAGCGGGTGCGTGGGCCGTGACCATCTCCGGAAGCGGCTCCGGACTCATCTCACTCTGTGCGCTTGACTCGGCGGGAGCCGTGGCCGCAGCGATGCGTGCCGTCTTTGAAGCCGAGGACGGACGGGGCGGATGCGTCAGCCTCGCGTTGCGACCCGACTTTGCGGGGGTGACGCGGGGTGGGTCATCGTCTCACGGGACACGCTGATACCGGTAGACGCGTACGTACTCCACGTCCAACTCGTCGCGCCACACGCCGACCAACCGTGAACCCGTCACCTGCGTGAGGCTCAGCGGCACGTCCACCTGGCCGAGAAATGCGCGATCGGGACCGTATACGTCGAACGTCCCATACGCGTAGCGTTCGGCCCATACGCCTCCCGCATCGGCGGCGACGAGGCTTCGGTAGGCGGGTAGTTGCTCGGGTACGTGTGGATCATCGAGCACCGACACGTATTCGTCGCGCCCCTGGCCTTCGCTTACGGTCCGGGTGATCCCGTCGATGTACTCCTGCCGGTCCGCCTGGGTCACCGGCTCGGGAGGTCGGTCGAGACCGTAGCTCTCCACGAGACGCCCGTTCCGGAAGACCCGGATCCGGAATGCGGGTCCGCTGGTGACGTGGATCTCATCTTCCGACACATCGAACCCCGGATTGACGGTGAACGGGATGGGGATGGAACCGTGCCCTGTCCATAGCCACCTCGACCCCGGCGCGCCCCCTTCAGGCTCTGAGCTCCCGCTGGAATAGTCGACCCGTGCGAAGACCGCCGTGTCGGGGATGATGGCACCCGGCTCCAGATCACCCGCCTGGAGCACCTTCCGCACCCGCGCGAGCACGGTGCCGTCCGGAAATACATGGAAGGCGTTGGGTGGAGCGGCATCTTCGCCGTGGTACGTCACCACCCGTGCCACGTCTCCCTGCGGATCCAGCACCGTCAGGCGTCCCTGCGTATCATCCCAGACCGCTACGCTGTCACCGTGGAAGCTCCCCAGAAGGCGCAGGGCCATGAACTCGCCCGGGCCCTGCCCGCGGCCGCCGACGCTCTTCCAGAACGAACCATCCGGGTGGAAGATGCGCACCTCGGCGGACTGGCCATCGGCCACCCACACAGTGCCGCGGCCGTCCAGGTGCACGCCTTGGACGTTGCCGAACTGCGTCGGGCCGGAAACGTCGGCGCCCCCCAGGGCGAGGAGCGGAACCGTATCCACCACCGCAAATGTGCGGGGAGGGGAGGCATTCAGCGTGATGCGAACTCCGCCGCTGTCGGTGACCGCCACGCCGGAAGGCTCCGCCCTGCCGCATGCTGCCGTCGCCAGAGCGACGCATACCAGCGTGAGCAGAGCGAGTCGTTGATTCATTCGGGTCCTCCATCCTACCGTCGCCACGCTGCCATTACGCCGTCCCTGGGCTCGCCTGGAGCACCCGGCGACTACGTACCGCCAGGAAGCCGTTCGCGCCCACCCGGCCCACCACGAACGCGGCAAACGCCGCCGTCACGCCCACCATGCCCGCGCCCCAACCCAGAAGGGCAAACGTCGCCCCGATCAGCCCCACCTCGATGGCGGTGGCCAGCGTGATCGGGCGCGTGCGCCGTGCGGTGACGAAGATAGAGCGCTGGATCGCCAGGAGCACCGTCAGCGAGGGGAGCGCGAAGATCACCCGAGACGGCGTGAGGGCGTAGCCGGCCAGGTCCGGGGACAAGCCCGACAAGGTCTGGAACCAGAACGTCGACGCCGGGGTGAAGGCCACCAGACAGAGGCCGGCCGAGGCCGCGAGGCCCAGCCCCAGTCCGAACCGCTCCAGTTCAGGCAGGTGGTGGTGGCGCTCCCCCATCAACGCGATGGCCGTGTCCTGAAAGGCCAGGCCCGCCGAGCGGAAGATGAACGAGAGCGACTGCACGACCGGGAAGACGGCGAGCGACTCGATCGGTGCCGCGGACCGTCCCATGAAGAAGGTCAGCATCGGCTGGACGGTCAGGCCGATCAGGGATGTCAGCGCGAGCGGGTAGTAGAAGCTCGCGATGTCCCGGTAGGACAATCCGCTGCCCGACTCCTCACCCCGCACGGCCGGATCGAGGAGGTCCCGCAACGTGCCGCGCGCCATCCAGCGCGCCGCGGCCGCTTCGGCCATGACACCCATAGACAGCGCCATCGCACCTACCCAGGCGCCTGGTACGTCCAGGACCAGGAAGCCGAAAAGGGCCGCCAGCGACATGGCCGACATACGGATGACCGTTCCGTACGCCACCAGTCGTGTGCGTCCCGACCGGATCAGCACGCCCTGGATGAAGCGGCGGTACCCGATCGAGGCCGGCCAGGGCAGGAACAGCCAGAGTGCACCATACGTCAGGTCAGCCACGTCGCTGGGCAGGTTCACCAGATCGATCATGATGAAGTGGTGCACTGGCGGGATCAGGAGGAGAAGCAACAAGGCAGTGGTCCCGAGCCCCAGCGCTCGCATGAAGTTGCGCAGCTTCCGGAAGCTGTCGGCGTCCGTGACCAGTGCCGTGGCCGCGCTCATCAGCATGATGACCGGGGCCTCGATCAGCAGCGCGAAGGCGTACGCCACGCCATGCGCCGCCAGGTTGAACATCGGATCCGGCAGGCGCGCGATGATCGCCGCCAGGTACGGGCCCTCCACCCCCATCATCAGCCACGTGGCGGCGAGTGGCGCCCAGAACAGGGCGATCGTGCGGTGGCTGAGACGGTCGGTCAAGAGGGTCGGGAGTGGGTCTGGTGAGCGATGTGGGTGGGCGCTTCGCGGCTGCGGTGCGCGAGGAAGCTACGCCGGCGGTCGGAAGATCTCGGGGCGCGTGCCCCCGGGGAACCCCCGCCTCCTCCTTCCGTGTCGGGCGAGGCGCGCGAGGGGCGGGACCGCCGCGCGACCGGAGCACGTGGAATCCCAAGAGCCCGCCCGCGTATCCTTGTGCGAACCCGAAGTCCAACCCACGAGCGAGGACGCATCCCCCATGAAGAGATCCCTGATGACGCTGACGCTGGCACTCGTTGCCGCGGCGCCCCTCTCCGCCCAGATGGGTTCCATGAGCGGCATGGACCACGGGGCGTCGCTCACCGCGATGCGCGGCTTGTACGAGACGGTACGCGGTTACGTGGTCGCCGCCGCGGAGCAGGTGCCCGAGGAGCAGTATTCCTTCAAGCCCACCCCCGAAGTACGCTCCTTCGGGCAGTTGGTTGGCCACGTCGCCAACTCCAGCTACTCGTTCTGCGCACCCGTGCTGGGCGAAGAGGCGCCTCAACTGCCCAACGCGGAAGAGCTGACGTCGAAAGCGGAGCTCGTGGCAGCGGTGAAGGCCGGGATGGCGTATTGCGACAAGG
Source organism: Longimicrobiales bacterium (assembly GCA_038259715.1). Lineage (GTDB taxonomy): Bacteria > Gemmatimonadota > Gemmatimonadetes > Longimicrobiales > Gaopeijiaceae > SZUA-318. Next base: position 669 of record JBBSOM010000007.1, on the reverse strand, counting down.
CCTACGAGGTCGATGCGATGAAGGCCGAGCAGGAGCTCCAGTTCTTCGGCCAGAAGCACACTGGACTGTCCGTGCTCGCATGGAACATGGCCCACGATTTCGAGCACTACGGCAACATCGTGACCTACATGCGCCTGAAGGGCATGGTGCCCCCGTCGAGCCAGGGCGGTGGGGCGTAGGCGAACCCTCCAGGTAGCGAAACCCGGAGGGCAGGAACCACCGAGGAGGTGGTGTACGGAGCGGGAGGGATTCGTAGCGAAGCTGAGCGAGGACGCGCGAAGCGCGCCGCAGCTCCACCCCCAGGCGGATTTCGCCGCAGGCGACAGACGCGTGGGTTCGGCAACGCCGAAGACGCGGGGTTTGAATCCCGCCCGCTCCGCCGCGCGGACATACAAAGCCCCCCAGGTCGCGAAACCCGGAGGGCCAGGACCACCGACGAGGTGGTGTACGGAGCGGGAGGGATTCGTAGCGAAGCTGAGCGAGGACGCGCGCAGCGCGCCGCAGCTCCACCCCCAGGCGGATTTCGCCGCAGGCGAAAGACGCGCGGGTTCGGCAACGCCGAAGACGCGGGGTTTGAATCCCGCCCGCTCCGCCGCGCGGACATACAAAGCCCCCCAGGTCGCGAAACCCGGAGGGCCAGGACCACCGACGAGGTGGTGTACGGAGCGG
>JBBSOM010000006.1:0-19143 GCA_038259715.1 Longimicrobiales bacterium | reverse complement strand
GGCTACCTTGGTGGCCGGCGGCATCAAGATCGCCCTGCTCACCACGGCCTTCGGCCTCATGATCGCCATCCCGGTGTCGATCGGCCACAACTACTTCGTGTCTCGTATCGACTCTCTGGTGCTCGATATGGAAGAGTCGGCACAGAAAATGGTCGACACGCTTCACGCGATCGAGATCGGTCGGGCCGGCTAACGGCTCAGCGCCAGAACTCGAAGTCCGGCGAGGCCGCTCCCCGTTGTTGGGGGGCGGCCTCGTTGTCGTCGCCGGCGATCCCGGGCAGGACGGCTCGCGACGTGCGGGTGGGGTTCGGCGCTGGCGCGAACCTGCTCGCGATTACGTGGGTAAGGATGAGTGCGCCTCTTCCTCCTGCCAAACGAGTTCCTTGAAGCGATTCTTCTCCCTGTTTCTTCTGGGCGCCGTCGTCCTGATGGCGGCCGCTCAGATGCCAAGTGGCGACACCGCGCTCGGCGTCGAGCCGGCACAGCCACTGGACTCGGCGAAGGAGGAACTACGTGTGGGCCGAGCCTGGCACGCGGCCAGGATCCTGCGGTCGCTCGGGATCGACCGGGACGACCCGGAGCGCACGCTGATGCTCGCTCGCGCGGAAGCGGGCTGGAAGAACTGGCCGGGAGTCGGTGAACTGCTCGACCACGTGACCTGGCTCGACGACGTGGGGGCCGGAGAAGGCTGGCTTCTCCTCGGGCGGGCGCGCGAGGACGCGGAGCAGTGGCCCGCCGCCGCCGATGCGTACGAGGCGTTTCTGCGGGCGGCGAAGCCCGGAGAAGCACCACAGGCGGTGGCGCTGACACGCCTCGCCAGGGCGTCGGCACACGCCGATCGACCGGCGGGGGCGCTCGACGCACTGGACGCGATTCCCTCCGCTCGCGACGACGTGCGGAGTTGGATGGCACTCGAACTGGCGGAGCGAGCCGCCGATGCGGGAGACACCGCGTCCGTCTGGCCCCTGCTGGCCCGGGTCCATGACGGACTGGCCAGGGATCGCAGCTGGGCGCTGGTCGCCGAGGCCCGCTTGGCGGCAGGCGACAGCGCGGGAGCGGAGCGCGAGTATCGGGCGCTCACCACCGCGACCCGCGCTGGGCACCAGGCCGAGGCGATGATCAAGACGGGTGTACTCGCGCTCGCGCGCGGGGACGAGGCGGGCGCCGAGGAGCTCTTCTCGGCCGGGCTCGACAGCGCGGCGCCCGCCGCCGCCGCTCGTGCGGCGCGCGGCCTGATCGCGATCGGCAACGAGGATCTGACGCAAACGCTTCGGCTCGCCGGGATCGTGGACCGCGCAGGCGATGGCGCTTCTGCGTTGCGCGCCTACGACCGCGCGGCGCAGTTGGCCGCGGCCCGGGGAGAATCCTTGTCCGGCGTGCCTCGACTAGCGCGCGCGCGGCTTATGGGGACAGTGCACAGCCGGCAGGCCGAGGCCATCGAGGAGTTTCGAGCGATCCGCGCATCATCCCCCGCCGAGCGGTTGGGTGCGCGGAACCTCGAGACGTGGGCGACGCTACGGCGCCGTCAGGGTCGAACCGCCGATGTACGGACGCTTCGCAAGTGGCTGCAGGAGGAGTACCCGACCAGTCCCGAAGCCGCTGAGGTGCTCTGGGACCGAGCCAGCGCGGCCGAAGGCGGTGGGGATATCCCGGGTGCGCTGAAGGACTACGGCACCCTCATCCGGGAGGTCCCCGCGCTGGCGCGCGCGGGAGAGGCCCGTATGCGCATCGGTCAGATCGAGTTGGGGCAGGGCCGCCCCGACGCTGCCGCCCGGGTCTACGAGTCGTATCTGACGGACTTCCCGGACGGGCGGCGCTGGGAGGAGGCTTCGTTCTGGGCGGCCCGCACCCGCTTCCAACTCGGCGACACCGCGGCCGCGCGTGGACACATCGCCCGCATCCGCCGGGAGGAACCGGTGTCCTACTACGCGGTGCTGGGCGCGAAGCTTCTTGGAGAGGTCTACCAGGTGGATGTACCCACCGGTTCCGGCTCGATCGGATGCCCATGGTTGACCGAAGGGCTGGCCGGCCTGGACGTGCTCGTCGAGGCCGGTCTGGAGCAGGGCGCGACCGCGGTGGAGGATCGCCTTGTCGCGCAGGTCGCGGACTCCATCCCGCTGCAGTTCACGCTGGCGGAGGCGCTCAACGCCCGCGGACGGACCATCGCCGGGATCAATCTCGGCTGGGCCATCCGTCGTGAAGGCCACCCCTGGGACGGTCGACTGCTTCGCATCGTGTATCCGTTCCCGTACCGGGAGATGGTCGCCCGGGAGGCAGCGGAGTGGGGGGTGGATCCGTTCATGTTGGCAGCGCTCATCCGCCAGGAATCGGCCTTCAAGGCGGACGTCGAGAGCCGGGCGGGTGCGATCGGGCTGATGCAGGTGATGCCGCCGACCGGCAAGGAACTGGCCCGCTCGTACGGACCAGTGGGCTTCCAGACATCCAGCCTCACGACGCCTGAAGTGAACTTGCACCTCGGCGCCGCGTTCTTCGTGAACATGAACCGGCGCTATGGCGGCGACCTCCCGCTGGTCCTCTCGGCGTACAACGCCGGACCGACCCGGGCGACTCGCTGGAAGCGGTACCCCGAGGTCGACGATCCGGAGCGCTTCACCGAGCGCATCCCCTTCGAAGAGACCCGCGGCTATGTCAAGAACGTGCGGCGGAATCTGGGCGTGTACCGCGTCTTGTACGGCGATCGGGAATAGGACGCAATCCCTTCTTCATCACTCCGGCTCTCGCTCCCTTGCAGATACCCGACAAGACCGCACCGCGCCTCTTTCTGGTCGACGCCTACGCGCTTATCTACCGCTCGTATTTCGCGTTCATCAATCGGCCCCTGACCAACTCCAAAGGCGAGAATACGTCGGCCCCGTTTGGCTTCACGCAGTTCCTCCTCGACATCCGCGAGAAGTTTTCGCCGGACTACCTGGCCATCGTCTTCGACGCGGGTGACTCGTTTCGGGAGGAGATCTACCCCGAGTACAAAGCGACGCGTGAGAAGATGCCGGACGACCTCCGCGCCAGCCTCGGCCGCGTACGTGAGATCGTCGCGGGCTTCAACGACGCGGTCGTGGAGCTCGACGGCTACGAGGCCGACGACGTCATCGGGACGCTCGCGCTCCGTGCGCGTGAGGCGGGGTTGGAGGCCGTCATCGTGTCGGGCGACAAGGACCTCTACCAACTCGTGGGGCCGGGCATCCATCTGATGAATCCGGGCCGAGGTGGGCCCGCGGGGGTTGCGGCGGAGTGGGTCAGCGAAGCCAACGCGCACGAGAAGTTCGGAATTCCTCCGGCGCAGGTGGCCGACTACCTGGCGCTCGTGGGGGACAGCTCGGACAACGTGCCAGGCGCGCCGGGCATCGGGCCGAAGACCGCGGTGAAGCTCCTGACCGAGTTCGGTTCCCTGAGCGCCATGCTCGAGCGCACGGAGGAGGTGACGCCACCCCGCGCCCGCGCCTCACTGGAAGAGAATGCCGACGCGGTTCGGCTGTCCCAGCGGTTGGTCACGATCATGACCGACCTCGACGTCGCCCTCGATCTGGACTCGTGGAGGGTCCACGCGCCGGACGGTGCTCGGCTGCGCGACGTCTTCGTCGAACTGGAGTTTCGGCGCCTGGCCGAGCGCTTCGCCGGGGTGGCGGAAGAGAGCGGACCAGAGGGGACCCACCCGGTGGCCGAGGCCGACAGGGAGGGTGCCCGGTACTTGGTCGTGGACGATCCCGTCGCGCTGGGGCCGGTGGTCGACGCAATCAGGACGACGGGTCGCGTGGCGATCTCGGTGGAGACGACCGAGGCGGATCCGCTCCGCGGGAGCCTGGTGGGACTCGCACTCGCCGTCGAACCGGGAGGTGGCTGGTATCTCCCGTTTGCACACGTCGCGCCCTTCGCGCTCACGTTCGAAGACGAAAATCATGGGGAAGTACGCAACCTACCCGCTCCGACGGCCTCGAAGCTTGCCCCACTCCGTGAACTGCTCGAGGACGCATCGGTCGCGAAGGTCGGACATGATCTGAAGCGCACCGCGCTCGCGCTGTCGACGGCGGGCGTCACGCTGCGGGGTTGGACGTTCGATACGATGGTCGCGAGTTACGTCCTCGATCCCGGACGGCGCGGGCATGGCATGGACTTCCTGATCCTCGAGCTGTTCGCGCGCAAGCCGACCACGCATGCCGATGTGGTCGGAAGTGGCCGCAACAAGGTGGCCTTCGCCGAGGTTCCCGTGGAGCTAGCGCGGGACTATCTGTGCGAGGGTGCGGACTTCTCGCTCCGCTTACAGGAGCGGTTCACCCCCGAACTGGAAGACGGCTCACTTACCTCGTTGATGGACGATCTCGAGATGCCGCTCGTTCCGGTGCTCACGCGCATGGAGCTCGCGGGAATCGCCATCGACGACGATTTCTTCAGGCAAATGCGCGGGCGGCTCAAGCGCGAACTGGACCAGATCGGGGATGAGATGTTCAAGCTGGCCGGTGGGGAGTTCAACCTGAACTCCACGCCGCAACTCCGCGAACTCCTCTTCGAGAAGCTCGATCTTCCCGTCCTCAAGAAGACGAAAACCGGGCCGAGCACCGACGCATCCGTGCTGGAGGAGTTGGCGGCGGAGGGGCACGAAGTGCCCAAGCTGCTCATGGAGTACCGGGAACTGGAGAAGCTGCGCAGCACGTACGTCGACGCGCTGCCGCGACTGGTGAACCCGCGCACGGGGCGCATCCACACGAGTTTCAACCAGACCGTGGCCGCGACGGGGCGCCTGTCCTCGAGCGACCCGAACCTCCAGAACATCCCGATCCGGACCGCGCTCGGTCGGGAGGTGCGGAAGGGCTTCGTGGCCGCGGCGGGTTCCGTGTTCCTCGGCGTGGACTACTCGCAGATCGAGTTGCGTATCCTCGCACACTTTTCGGGAGACGATGCGTTCGTCACCGCATTCACCAGGGGCATCGACGTCCACAGACAGACGGCTTCGGTGATCTTCGACGTTCCGGTCGACGATGTGACACCCGCCATGCGCGCGCAGGCCAAAACCGTGAACTTCGCGACGCTATACGGGCAGGGTTCCTTCTCGCTGGCGCGCCAACTCGGGATCTCACGCGACGACGCGAAGCGGTTCATCGACACCTACTTCGAGCGCTTTGCGGGCGTGCGAGCTTATCTCGACGGACAGGTCGAGAAGGCCCGGGAACTCGGCTACGTGGAGACGTTGCTCGGACGCCGGCGCTACGTGCCGGAGCTCCGCGCCAGGAACTGGAACGTGCGTCAGTTCGGGGAGCGCGTGGCGCAGAACACGCCCATCCAGGGTACCGCGGCCGATATGATCAAGCTGGCCATGATCCATGTGCAAAATGGCCTCGACGAACGCGGCGCCGAAGCGCGCATGCTTCTCCAGGTGCACGACGAACTCCTGCTCGAGGTGCCCGAGCGGGAGGTGGACGACGTTCGGACGTTGGTCGTGGCGCGAATGGAGGGAGCCATGGCCCTGAACGTGCCGCTCGTGGCGGAGTGGGGCGTCGGCGCGAACTGGTACGAATGCAAAGGGTGACGCCCCGGTAGGGTGCCGGAGTCGACCCGGCACGATGTCCGGCCGATGTGCGGGTCCGTCCCAGGGGCGCATCCCGTCGCGCGCAGGGAGGCCGCCATGTGTATTCGGCCGCCCTTGGCCATACCCGACCTTCGAGTGCGATCGCGCCGGCTCCGACCGGCACAGCAAAACACACGAAGGAGGTACTCCATGAGCCGGTCCGTGAACAAGATCATCCTGGTGGGTAACGTCGGGCGCGACCCCGACGTCCAGCAGACCAAGAGCGGCACCAAGGTCGCCCATCTGTCCCTGGCCACCAATCGCCGGCCCCCTGCGGGGTCCGAGGGGCAAGAGCGGACCGATTGGCACCGGCTCACGCTGTGGAATCGGCTCGCTCAGTTCGCCGAGGACTACGTGAAGATGGGTGACCGGATCTACATCGAGGGTCGGGTCGAGTACGATTCGTACGAGCGGGATGGCATCACGATCCCCACGGCGGATGTGCATGTGAGGGAGCTGGTGTTGCTCTCATCTCGTGCGGGGGCGGACGACGAGGAGATGGAGGACGCGGCCTAGCCGGGTTGATGCGATGCTTCCGGCGACGGCGGCCAGTCAAGACAAACCGGTCGTCCGTCGTCCGGAAGCGGGCCTCGTGGGAGCTACAGCCAGGGCCTGAAGCGGGGGTCTACCGAGAAGATCAACTCCCAGCGCCCTCCGTGGCCGAGTCCGCGCGCGAGGTCGAGGCGCAGGACGTCCCAGCCGAACGAGAGGCCGGCGCCCACCGCGGCGAGAACGCCACCGGTGTCGTGGGCATCCGCCCAGCCGGTGGCGGGAAGGGATGCGCCGGCCAGGGCGGTGGCGCCAAGCGCGGCGAAGGTTCGAAGTCCCACCCACGGGTGGAGGAGGGGGTGGGTACCCTCCACCCGCGCGAGCCAGAAGCCGCGCCCCACGAAATCCCGAAAGCCGTACCCGGGCACGGTCCCCCGTCCGCCCAGGAGGAAGAGTTCCTGCACCGGCGTCCGGGGCGACGCCCCTCCGAGCGCGGCCTCGACCCGAAGCTTCCACCCCTGGTCCGGCTGATCGCGCTGCCAGCGTCCTTGCAAAATGACGGATATAAATGTCCGATCCACGAGCCGTCCCACCGTGGCGCGCACGTCAGCCCCGCCTCCGAGCGGCACTCCGAAGGGAGTCCGGAGCTCGACCGCGCCAAGAATACCCTCCTCGACCGGTCGCACCGGTGGCACCCCGACATCGCCGAGCACGTTGCGCCCGGACTCCTGACGCTCCCATCGCAACGTCACCGACGGGCCGACGTCCGGGCGCGGGCCTCGCAGCGTGAGGCGCACGCCCCGTACGAAGTAGGGATCGATCCAGTCCTGGCCGTCGACCACCGCCCCGAAGGAACGGAGCACCCCCGCGGCGCCCGGGAACGGTCCGAGGTCCCGCATCTGGTCCCAATACGCCTGCACGACCGGGGTCACCGCGGCGGGGGCGCCCCTGGCTTCGACTCCCCAGGTCGACTGTGCCAGCCCGAAGGCGTAGCCGCCCCCCACGCGTAACTCGACATCCGGGTCGGGTCGGAGGGCCAGCCCCGCGCCGACGTAGAGCCCTTCGGCCCGGTCGTAGCGGATCCCATCCGAAAAGGAACTCCAGTGCAGACGCAGGGGGTTGAGCCCTGACAGCGCGCGCTCCCCCAGCATGCGGCGGGCCTCCGCGCGGATGGCGTCGAGGCTGGGTGTCGGGGCAAGCCCCTCCTCGTCGAGGTCGTCGAAGAGGCCCCGCTCAAAGGGGAACGAGTCCACTTGGGCAGGCGCCACCGCGGTGACGCGGCCGCCTCCGAAGAGCGCGGGAGAAAGCTTCGGGTTGAAGACGTACGGACCGATCTCGAACCGACCTCGGATGATGCTCCCCGCCAGGAAGTCCAACTGGGGGATCTCCCTGCGGAGTTCCACCTCCTGTCGATACGGGAGCCAGTACTTTCCCATCCAGAGCGAGTTGTCGAGTGAGATCCGGATGTAGTCGAGATTGCTGTCCACATAGGACGACGGCGTGAACGTGAAGCTCATGCGCACGATGGCCGCCGTCGCGCGGTCCAGGAAGACCGACCCGATGAAGCCGGGTTTGGCAGGATCCTTGGGGCGCACCCGCATCTCGTAGACCCGCACCTCATCGCCCGCACCTCCGTAGCTGATGCTCAGGGAGTCGGCGAGACTGAAATCGTAGACGGCGTCGGAGCCTGGAGCCGCCGGGTGCCTCACTTCAGCGACCTCGTCGCCATCCCCGAGACGGATCCGGTCGCCGAAGTCGTCCTGCACGACGGTCAGGTGATCCAGGTGATAGCGGATGTTGGTCGGGAGCACCTTCTTGTCACGTCGTCCGAGGATCACCTGGTGGGTTTGGTTGGGCGCCTCCCAGTAGATCCGCAGCGCGATCTGGTCCGCCTTGATGAGGTTGCGTTCCTCGGTGTCGGGGCGGTCGAAGAAGAAGTAGACGTACCCGCGCGCGTCCGCCTCATACGCATAGAAGGATGTGTCGACAATCGTGGAGCGGCGTTGAGCCCGGGCCCGATCCATCAACGCGAGCGCGCGAGGGTCGTTCCAGGTACGCTGTTCCTGCGCCCGCACCTCCGCTCGACCCACTTGAGCAGCGGTGGCGAGGACGGCGACGAAGATGGCGCGGAGGCCGACGGATCGGCGGATCAACGAGCTCTCGGCGGGCGGTTGGAACGGCTTCCTGAGGGTGCGATTGGTACGCCGTCCAAGGGCGGGCAGTTCCCGGAAAAGAAAGCGGCCCCATCCGATCCCGGACGGGGCCGACTGTCGTTGTGCCCGGACCCGCTCAGCGGTGGTCGAGGATCAGGTAGCCGCCCAGAAACCGGAGAGCGACTCCCCGTGCGGACTCTCGCGAAGCTTCTCGAAGGCTCGGTTCCGGATCTGACGGATGCGCTCGCGCGTCACGCCGAGCAATGAACCGATCTCTTCGAGCGTGCGCTCCTCGCCGTCGTCGAGTCCGTAGTAGAGGTAGAGGATCTTCCGCTCACGCTCCGTGAGGTATGACTCGAACATCTGCTCCAGAAACTCGCGCCGAGCCATGGCCTCGACATCCTCTTCGATGTCGGATCCATCGGCCCCGGCGAAGCGCTCGCCGAAGCTCGAACTGTCCCGATCGCTCCGGTCGATGGGCGCGTCGAGGCTGAGCTCGGACGCGGCGACCCGCCGCAGTGCGCGGATGGTGTCGAGAGGCTCGCCCATCTCGTTGGCGATCTCCTGGTCCGTCGGAGAGCGGCCGAGCGACTGCGTGAGTTGGGTATCGGTTCGGGCCAGCTTGGCGAGATTGGAATTCTGATTGAGTGGAATGCGGACCGAACGCGTCTGCTCGGCGAGCGCCTGCAGCACGGTCTGGCGGATCCACCACACGGCGTAGGAGATGAACTTCACGCCCTTGTCGGGATCGAACTTCTTGACCGCCTTGAGCAGGCCTTCGTTCCCGATACAGACCAGTTCAGCCAGGCCGAGCCCTCGCCCCTGATACTTCTTGACGTACGAGATGACGAAGCGGAGGTTGGCGGTGACCAGTCGCTCGGCGGCTTCTTTGTCGCCAACCCTCGCTCGACGCGCGAGCTCCCGCTCCTCGCGAGGGTCCTGAATCAGGGGATATTTCTCGACATCCTGCAGATACTGGTCGAACGAATCCAGGCCACGAGAGGTGGAAAACATCCGTTTGTCTTGCCTCGACTCTGGATCTGAGGGGGACCTGGGTCGGCGTGACCGTCACGAACCGGGGGCCCTGGTGCTCGGGGATCCCCATGGGGAAGGCGGCTGGACCGGATGATTGCAGAGTGAAAGGCAAGTTATAAAAGCCTGTTTCCGAGGTCAAAGGGTTGTGGTCCAAGCGGTTCGGAAACCCGTTCATCCGGTGAGGACGTCAGGGGTGGGCATGGCGCGCAGCACGAGCGATGCGTTGATGCCTCCGAAGCCGAAGGAGTTGGACAGGATGGTGCGGATGTTCTGGGCTCGTCCGTTCCCGCCGACGTAGTCGAGGTCACATCCCGCTCCGGGAGTCTCGAGGTTCAACGTCGGCGGCGCCCATCCGTGCGTGATCGACAGCGATGCGATTGCGGCCTCCACGGCTCCCGACGCTCCCAGGGCATGGCCGTAGAATGCCTTGGTCCCGGACACGGTCACCCGATCTGCGTGATCCTCGAACACCTGGCGGATCGCGCGTGTCTCGGTGGCGTCGTTGAGCGATGTGGACGAAGCGTGGGCATTCACATGGTCGATCGCTTCGGGCTCGATGCCCGCGCTCTTCAAGGCTCCGCGCATGGCGGCGGCCGCCTGGGTGCCGTCCGGGTTCGGGGCGGTCATGTGGTAGGCGTCGTTGGTGACGGCGTACCCGGCGATTTCAGCGTAGATGCGAGCCCCTCGTGCCACGGCCATCGACATCTCCTCCAGGACGAGGACGCAAGCGGCCTCACCCATGACGAAGCCATCGCGCGCGCTGTCGAACGGCCGGCACGCGTGGGATGGTTCGTCGTTGCGCCGGCTCATCGCGCGAGCCAGGGCGAAGGCCCCGAAGCACAGCGGGGCGAGAGGCGCCTCCACGCCGCCGGCCACGGCCGTGTCGGCCAGCCCCGATTGAATCAGTCGAAAGGCATCGCCGACCGCCATTGTGCCTGACGCACAGCTCATCCCGTTGGTCGAGTTCGGCCCGGTGAAACCGGTGCCGATCGCGGTCTGACAACTCGCGGCGCCCACGAAAGCGGTTGTGACCAAGCGTGGATCGACTCCTCGCACCCCTTCCCGATGTAGGTTGGCTGTCTGCTCTTCGGCGTACGCCATACCGCCCAGAGCCGTGCCCATCTGTACGGCGACCCGGTCGGGCTCGAGGTCGGCGGGTGACAGGGCGGCGTCACGGAGCGCGAGGTCGGTGGCGGCCCGGGCGAACTGGGCGAAACGGTCGAGCCGTCGGATGTCCTGGCGATCGAAGAAGTCGGTGGGATCGAAGTCGTCGACTTCGGCGGCGATGTGCGTGCGGAAGAGGGAAGGGTCGAAGCGCGTCAGCCGGCGAATGGGCGAGACGCCTCGGTGCAGTCCTTCCCAGAGCGCGTCAACGCCTACGCCCAACGCAGTGATGGGGCCGAGCCCGGTGACGACGACGCGTCGGGGCGGTCCGTTGCGGCCTGGATCAGTCAGTGAATTTCCTTGATTTGTTGCGCGGCCGCAGCTATGCCGGCCAGGGTGCGGCTCGCGATATGGCTGATGAACACCGGTCCGATGACGAGTTCGGCGGCGAGGCCGCCGATGAGCGGCCAGGCCGGTCCGCTCCACTCGTGGACGATACGCAAGCGGCTGCCTCCGTTCCCTTGCGGCTGCACCTCCCAGACGACGTCCATGCCGCGAGTGATCCCCTGTACATGACGGTACGTTACCACCCGCCGCGAGGCGTCGCTTGCCATCTCCGATACCCACCACGTCGGATAGCGCACCGGCCCGAACGGTCGCCACGCCGCCATCTCCACGAGACCTCCGGCGACGCGGTCCCCCCGGACGAAGCGGACCCATCGATAATGGGGGAGAATCTCCGGCCACCGTTCGACGTCCGCCGCGACCTGGAACGCCACGTCCGGGGCGGCATCGCAGATCAGTTCATCGATGGTCAGCAAGGCTTCGGGTCCCATTGGGTGCGGCGTAGAAAGCCCAAGGACGGTAGACACGGCCCCGCCTTTGGGCAAGAATTCATTTAATGTTCATGTTCTGGCCTCTCAGGGAGCACCTGACGGATGAGACGAATCCTGTTTTCGGTCTTGGGTGGCACATGTCTGGCCTTCTCGGCCGACATCGAGCCGGTGTGGGCACAGGAGCGGGACACGCTCCGAACCGACACCATGGTGTTCCGGATCGACGAAATTCGCGTCCTGGCTCGCCGACCGGTCACGACGGTCGGTGGGGCGAGTGCGATCGAGGTCACCGTGGATTCGCTCGGTCTCCCGCCTGCTCCGACCGTGGAGGAGATCCTTCGCGAGATCCCCACCGTGCACGTGCGAACGAACTCGCGTGGAGAGGCGGAGGTCACGGTGCGCGGATCCGAGTCGCGTCAGGTCGCGATCCTGATGGACGGCGTGCCGTTGACCCTCAACTGGGACGCCCGGACCGACGTTTCGGTAATTCCGGCCGCTGCCGCCCACGAAATCAACGTCGTGAGGGGTCTGTCCTCCATTCTCCACGGTCCGAACGTGCTGGGCGGTGTGGTCGAGATGAACGTCGCCCGGGGGACGCTCTTCCCACTGCGCTCGACGTCCGAGGCCAGCGGCACGTATGACGGCGTCGGCGGCTACCGGGCCGCAGCGCACACGAGCGTGCCGCTGTTCGGTGGGGGTGGGCGGTGGCTGGTGCGCGCCGGGGCTGGATTCCGGGACTCCCCCGGAGCGCCCCTTGCAGGCGGCGTCGTGGAGCCGGCGGCCACGCCCGACGATCTCCGCCTGAATACTGACATGTCGAGCACGGACGGCTTCCTCGCCCTCCGGTATCTGCGGGACGGAGGGAGCTGGTTCACCACGTCGGCCACGACCTTCCGGGCGAACCGCGGTATCGCGGGGGAACTGGGCGCGGACGAGCCCCGCCTGTGGCGGTATCCGCACATCTCACGGACCATCGTGGCAACGTCCGCGGGAACAGGCGACCGGGAGACGCCCTTCGGCCGAGGGGACCTGGAAGCGTCGGTCGGAGTGGACTTTGGGCGCACCGAGATCCAGTCCTTCACATCGCGGGCGTACGATGAAGTCGACGGCCGCGAAAATGGCGACGACCGGACGCTGACGTTGCGCCTCCTGGGCGATCACTCGCTCGGCGGACGCGGCGACGTGCGCGTGGCCTTCACCATGGCGGATATCCGTCACGACGCAACGGTGGACGGAGACCTGTCGAAGTACCAGCAGCGGTTGGCCAGCCTCGGCGCGGAGACGGCGTGGCGGATCGTGGAGAACCCGGGTGGCACGGTGCAGGCGCTACGGGCGACCGTGGGCGGCGCACTCGACCGTGGTGACACGCCCATGACCGGCGGACTCCCGTCGCTCGGCACACTGGAGGACTGGGGCGCCAGGTTCGGGATGACCGCTCTGACCAACGAGGGCAATACGCTGTTTCACGCAGGGGTCAGCCGCCGGGGTCGCTTTCCCGCGCTTCGGGAGATGTATTCGGAGGCGTTGAACCGCTTTCAGCCGAATCCAGACCTGCACCCCGAGTACCTCACGGCGTTCGAGGGAGGTGTGACCACCGCCGTCGGACGCGGGGAGGTCCAGATCGTGGGCTTCCACCATCGCGTGACCGACGCGATCCGGCGCATCACGCTTCCGGACAAGCGCCGGATGCGCGTCAACTCCGATCGGTTGGAAAGCACGGGCATCGAAGTCCTGTTCTCGCAGACGCTGGGAGGAGTCTCGGTGGGTGGCGACCTCACGCTCCAGTCGGTGAATCTGACGGATCCCGCCAACGGCACCTCCACGGAACCGGAGAACATGCCCCAACGAGCGGGGCGCGCCTACGTGCAGATTCCCCTGGCGACGGCCACAAGTTTTTCGGCCGAGGCCGCGTACACGGGTGCTCAGTTCTGCCAGGACCCGAACTCGGGCGCGGACGTCCGGCTCGGCGGCGGGACATGGTTGAACGCCGCCTTGGCGAAGACGTGGTCGCTGCCCACGAGCGGCTCGGGCTTCCTGCGCCGCCTGGAGACGCGGGCCTCGGTGGACAATCTCACCGACACGGCGCTCTATGACCAATGCGGGATTCCACGCCCGGGCCGCTTGATGCGCTTCCAGATCCGGTTGTTCTAGACGGGTCGCCATCCGACCCAGACACGTGGGTCGAGGAGGCGGGCCGGGGCCGCGACGTCCCCTGTGACACGAATCACCACGGGGAGTCCGCCCGACGCTCCGAGCCGGCGCAACATCCGGCCTCGGAGCGTTGGGCGGGCCATGACCATCTCGACGCCGCGCTGAACCCGGCGGCTCCACGCCACTTCCCGCTTCCATATTTGGTCGTATCGCGCCAGGGGTGCCCAGGACTCCTCGGTAAGCGCGGCGTCGACAGCCTCGGCGGCGAACTCGGCACTCCGGAGCGCCCTGTAGATGCCCTGGCCCGTGACGGGGTCGAAGTATCCGGCCGCGTCGCCGACGAGGGCCACGCCGGGAGCCCACGCACGGCGGACAGGCCAGTCGAATGGGCCGGACGCCACGGGCTCGTCGACGCGGGACGCATGGGCATCAGGATAGCGTTCGCGCAGGATCCGCTCGAGGAAATCCGACGCGCCGGCCGCCACTTCGGCGACGCGCCCCTCACCGGAGGTCACGACCGTGACGTTCCAACGCCCGGCCCCGACGGGTGCGACACCCAAGGTCACGCCGTCCATCACGTCGAGCGCGCCGCCGTGGTCGGGCAGTCCCGTGCCTTCCACGTGGGCGGTGATCGACACCTTCCGGAGGCGTGGCCGACGCGCGATCAGATTCAGGCCGCGCACCACCACGGAGCGAAGTCCGTCCGCGCCGACCACGATTCGTGGCCGCAATACGACGATGTCGCCGTGGATGTGGCGCACCCGGACCGAGGGCCGACCCCTCGATCCGGGCCCGGATCCGGGTTGGAGGTCGACCGCCGCGGAAACCGCTATGACGCGCATCCCGGTTCTCACGCGTGCGCCTTCCCTGCGAGCGCATTCGAGCAGCGCGGCGTCGAGGCGGATGCGCTCCACGCCGAGGCCGTGGATGCCATCGCCGAAGCACGCCGAGACGTCGGCGGCGTCCGTGTGCACCCGCCACCCCTCCAGGCGAACGGGGCCGAGCGCGAGGACATCGTCGAGCGTGCCGATGCGGGCGAGCGCTTCGACGGCGCCCGGGTCGACGCATTCGCCGCACGGCTTGGTCCGCGGGAATGTGGCGCGGTCCAGCAGCAACACGTCGCGGCCTCTGCGAGCCAGAAGCGTAGCGACCGTGCTTCCCGCCGGCCCCCCACCTACGACCAGAACCTCCGGTGACATCTCGGCGCCCGGAACGCCGGTCACGGCCGACCCTCCAGGACGATCCGCCATGGGACGTGGCGCCGGACCCGGGCGTCCCGGAGTCCGGCCCTCCGGCCGATTTCCAACAACTCGGACCGGGTGAAGGAGCGGCGCACCGAGAGGGGGCCGTCGTGGCGGGTGAGGCGGTTGTCCCGCCAGACAGAGGCAGCGAGGAGGCGCGCACCCCAGTAGTTGAGCGTCGACCTCTCGAGGTCGCTGACGAGGACGGTCCCACGGGACACGCGGGCCATCTCCCCGAGGAGTGTGACAGCGTCGTCGTCCGCGAAGTGATGGAGGGTCAATGTGCACAGGGTGACGTCGAAGGTATCGTCCGCGAAAGGAAGTCGGAGAGCGTCTCCAATCACGACGGATGTGCCCCCATGCCGTGCCAGGGCCGCGGCCTGGGGGTTGAGCTCGACAGCCACTGCGCGCCACGTCACGCTCCGCCCCTCAGCCCAGTTCCCCAGTCTCCGCAGCGTGGCGCCGTTCCCGGTTCCCACGTCGAGCGCCCGTACGTCGACACCTCGGATCCACGGGGCGAGGTGTTGCCGAAGCGAGCGTTCACCGCCGAGCCATCGGTTCACCTGCGCCACCTGGTCGAGGGAATGCGCGAACTCTCCCAGGTCGTGGAGGGGAGCGTCGATCAGTTCGGCCTCATACGCGCGACGCATCAGCGCCGCTCGGCCGTGAAGTAGTCAGGGCCGACGTCAAGACGACGGCTACGCCGCAGCTGCGGGTCCTCGAAGCCGCTCATCAGGCCGAGGAGCTCATAGAGGGTGACCCGGAAGATCGGGCCACGGGCGTGAGCGATGCCGATCGGGAAAGCAAGGTCGAGTCGAACCAGGCCCCGTGTGCCGGACGGGAAGCCGATCCTCAGGCCTCCTCCGGCGGTGCCCTTCCACCCCGAATCCACCCCGTACGGCACTTCGCCCGCCCAGACACGGCCGGCTTCCACGAAGCCGGTGAGGCCCAGATCGAAGAGCGTCGGCGCGGGCCAGTGCAGGAAGTAGCGGTCTTCGAACGTGAAGAGCAGTCGGCGCGCCCCGGGGGAGTCCTCCTCCTCGAGCCCGCGGAGCGCCTGTCGTCCGCCCAGCGTCAACTGGAACGGCGTGATCATCGACCACCCTCCCGCGCCCGAGAGCCGCGCGAAGAAGGTGTGGTCGGGCAGCCGACGGGAACGCAGGTATCCGTAGATGTCGCCTTCGCCGATAACGTCCCGCCAACCCTCCCCACCCGTGGAGCCCGAGACGATCCTGCGGCCGTCGGCGGCCAGCTTCATGAAGATGTACGAGGTTCCGGGATCGAAGCCCGCGAAGAAGCGGACCCGACCGTACAGGTCGTTGGCTCGATCGAGGCTGGACGTCGAGAGCGCGCCCATGCTCCGCGCCAGCGTGAGCCCGAGGTCCGTCCCGAGCTGGATATCCTGGATACCGTCGAGCGGGTCGAGCCCGCGCACCCGCGTGAAGCGGAGGTTGCGCTGGCCGAGGAAGAAAGCCACCCGCGTGGTCGATTCCGGATGCGTTTGGGCGCGTACGATCGGTGCGACTCCGAGCGGTGCGGGCGCGGTGTTCCCGAAATCGCTCCCTCGTGCGATTTCGAGGCTGCCGGGGAAGCCCTCGAAGTCGAGGGTCTCGCGGTCGATGCCGAAGCCGAACAGCGTGAGGTTGCCCGGGCGTCCCAGGCGCCCCGCAAAGGAGACCTCGGCACGTTCGTCGACGTTGGGGAGCAGGACGTGGCTGTAGGTGGCGTCGGCGCCGCTCACCACATAGGGGAAGAGATCGTCTCGGCGGCTGAACGACTGCCGCGCGGCCACGCGCCCAACCTCGCCGACGAAGGGGTACGCGACCTGCTCCTCGAAGAAGGCGCCGGTGCGCGTGCGGCCCCCGCTGACGACGAGGTCGGTGCGGGAGGAGAAGAGACGCGGCAACTCGAGACGCCCCCCGATGTCCTTTCGTTCCTTCCTCTGTCCGAAGAACGCCGCAGCATAGACCCCGCGCCCCGCGAGGTTCTCTTCGGAAAGCTCAGCCTTCTCCAGTTGGACGTGCGCGTCGAAGGAGACGCCCAGATCCACCCGGGTCGTCCATTCGTCCTGGGTGTCGACGACCACCCGTTTGTTGCCGTCGTCACCCTCGACCGCGAAGACGTCCGCCCTCGCCAGAAAACCGTAGCCGCGCAGAATGCGACCCGACTCCTCGATAAGGAACGGGTCGTAGCAGTCACCCTCCCGGAAGAGCAGTTCATGGCGAATGAAGCTCGCCCTCGTCTTCATGTGGAGCGCGTTGGCGGTCCTGTAGACCCAACCGAGCCTTCCCGCGTCACCCACCTGATCCACATCGTAGATGGAGTGGTTGTCCACGAAGATGTCGGTAATGCGCCCGGCCGGGCAGGCAACGGCCGCATGGGTCGCCACGGTTTGTCCCGCGGCTCCTGTGGTCGGCATCCCGGCGACCGCCATCGCGAGGGCACCGAGCCGGAGTCCGAGGGACGATGTCAGGCGGGGTCGGATGGGTTCCTCCGGAGCATTCGAGGTCGGCGCGGACGAACCCATGCGCGACCGGGACCACCGTTTGACATGCCCTCCCGCGTGTCTCTAAAGTCCATGCTTCCTCAACGTTTCTGGAGATCCAATCGCCATGGCGAATCGTCGCGAAGAAGCCCTTGAATACCACACGCATGGCCGCCCCGGAAAGATCGAGGTTGTAGCCACGAAATCGGTCGCGACGGCCCGTGACCTGTCGCTTGCCTACTCGCCCGGCGTAGCCGAGCCGTGCCGCGAGATCCAGGCCAACCCGGAAGACGTCTTCAAGTACACCATCCGTGGAAATCTGGTCGCGGTGGTGTCGAATGGAACGGCTGTTCTCGGCCTGGGCAACATCGGCCCGTTGGCGGCGAAGCCCGTCATGGAGGGCAAGGGCGTGCTCTTCAAGCGCTTTGCCGGCATCGACGTCTTCGACCTCGAGGTGGGGTCCGAAGACCCGCAGGACGTGATCCGCTTCTGCCAACTCCTAGAGCCCACGGTCGGGGGCATCAACCTGGAGGACATCAGCGCGCCCGACTGCTTCGTCATCGAGCGCACGCTCAAGGAGACCATGGACATCCCGGTCTTTCATGACGACCAGCACGGCACCGCGATCATCGCGGGCGCAGCTCTGATCAACGCCCTCGACCTCATCGGGAAGAAGATGGACGAGGTGAAGGTGGTGTTCAGCGGCGCCGGCGCTTCCGCGCTGTCCACCGCGGACCACTTCCGGCGTCTCGGCGTGCCGAGAGAGCACATCCTGATCTCGGATTCCAAGGGAGTCCTCTACGAGGGGCGCACCGAGGGGATGAACGAGTACAAGGCTCCGTATGCGGTGCCGACGGAGAAGCGCACGCTCGCCGACGCGATGAAGGGCGCCGACGTCTTCGTGGGACTCTCGAGGAAGGGGGTGGTCGACAAGGACATGATCGCCTCCATGGCCAAGGATCCGGTCATTTTCGCGCTCGCCAACCCCGATCCGGAGATCCTTCCAGAGGAAGTCGCCGAGGTGCGTGACGATGCGATCATGGCCACGGGGCGGTCCGACTACCCGAACCAGGTGAACAACGTCCTCGGATTCCCGTTCATCTTCCGGGGAGCGCTCGACGTGCGCGCGCGGGGCGTCAACCACGAGATGATGATGGCGGCCACCCGCGCGTTGGCCGACCTGGCCCGCGAGGAGGTGCCCGACACGGTGCGCGGCGCGTACGACGGGTCGGACATCACGTTCGGCCGCGAATACCTCATCCCCAAGCCCTTCGACCACCGGGTGCTCTTCTACGTCGCGCCTGCGGTGGCGAAGGCCGCGATGGACACCGGCTGCGCGCGCGTCGAGGTCGACCTGGATGAATACGTCGATCGGCTACGCGCCAGCCTGGGGCCCGGCCGCGAGGTCATGCGCTGGATGACGAACCGGGCACGGCGAGAGCCCGCACGCGTCGTGCTCCCTGAAGGGCACAACGCCACGATCATCCGGGCGGCGGCGCGGATGGTCGAGGAGGGAGTGGCCCGGCCGATCCTCATGGGCCGCGAAGCCCGCGTGGCGGAGAAGGCACACGCCATGGGGGTGAAACTCGATGGCATCGAAATCGTCTACGCGGCGGACCAGGACGAGCAGCGACATGCGTATGCAGATATGCTCTTCGCACGTCGTGCCCGTAAGGGTCTGACGTTGGCCGAGGCGCGCTGGAACCTGCACAAGCCGATTTTCTTTGCGGCATCGATGGTCGAGGCCGGCGAGGCGGATGCCATGATCGCCGGCATCGAGCTGAATTACGCCGAAACCCTGAGGCCGGCACTCCACGTCATCGGGCCGGCACCGGGTGTGAATCGTGTGGCAGGTCTGCACATGATGGCATTCCCCGACCGGGAGATCCTCTTCCTGGCCGACACGACGGTCAACATCGAGCCCGACGCCCAGACGCTGGCGGACATCGCCATTCAGACCTCCGCCTTCGTACGTGATCTCGGCATCCAGCCACGGGTCGCCATGGTCAGCTTTTCCAACTTCGGCTCCGTGGATCACCCGGAGTCACGGACCGTGGCCGAGGCGGTCAGG
>JBBSOM010000005.1:0-19372 GCA_038259715.1 Longimicrobiales bacterium | reverse complement strand
GGAGTACCACCGTCACCGCGCACTTCCTCGTCTCCAAACTCGGCACCGGCAGCAACTATGTCGATGCGGGTACGATCGACCCCGATGTGACCTTCCCGGACCCCGATCCGACGGTCGTGTTCAACGCCGCGGACCTGGGACCCACCACTACCGCCGCGTACCACTGGCACCTCGCGGCCGTGGCATCGACACACCTCTGCCTCGCGGTGGAAATCTCCTCGCCCGCCGACCCGTTCGTCGCGCCGAGCCTGGTGGGACGGGCGCCGGGATGGCCGACCACCGACCTGGCGGTGATCAACGACAACAACAAGGCACAGCGGAACATGGCGCTGTCCACGACGCCCGCTCGCGGTGCGGGCCTCCGGGACGACCTCTACGCGATCGTGCACAACGCGGCGACGTTCGCGCGTGACGTGCATATCAGGATCGACATCCCGGAGGCGTCGTACCGTCGGTTGAAGGGCGCACAGGTCCACATGCTCGGCGAACGCCGACGTGCGTTCAAGCCGGGCACCACGATCGTTCTCCCGAAGATGAAGCCTGGCGAGAACCGGTGGGTCGGGCTGCGCTTCATGCCGCCGGAAGGGAAAGTCGGCGAAGAGGTGGTCGCGTACTTCAGCGAAATGATCGGGGAAGTGGCCATCAACGGGTTTGGCCTCGGGGCGCGCATCGGGACCAATGCCGATGTGCTGCGTCACGCATTGCTCCTGCAGCAATCGGTGTGCACCCGGCTGGCCGCAAGCTTCGACGTCGGGGACGCGAAAGCACTGGCCGAGGGCGCCGGTGCGCTCGCGGGCGGCAGACGACTATCGTCCAAGGCGTACCTCGCCTACCTCGGCAAGGAGATGGACGCGCTCCGTGCGGTGGTGACCGAGCTGATCAAGGGCCGGGGCGCCAAGGATCCTTTCGACGTTGCGGGCGCCGCAAAGACGTTCGGCGCTGCACTCAAGCGCGGCGGATGGGAGGACACGGCGACCGCATACGTCAGCCTGCTCAACCGACTGGACGCATTCCTCACCATGCTGCAGCTCGAAGGCGGTGACCCTGCCGACGTCCTGCAGAACGTGTCCTGGCAGGTGGAGATCTTCCGCCGGTCACCGACGTTGCGCGGACTCAAAGCGACCCCCGACGTGATGGCCCAGTCGCAGTCATTCATCCGCGCGTTCCAGGAGCGCAAGCAGGGGTACAAGGACTTTCCGGCGCTCCTGAAGGCGCTGCTCCCCGCCTTCCATGCGATCGTCGAAGCGCTGGAGAATCCGAAGTTGGACAAACAGGTCGACGTGATCGCGGGCAGTCTGGGCGATGTTGCCGGTGCGCAGAAGGCGCATCGCGAGTTCCTGCTCGCCCTCGAGGCCGTCGCGGGCCGAACCCGGTCGCCGCAGCCGAAGGGGGCCGGCAAGGTCTTGCGAACGAAGAAAGGGTAGGAGACGCGGGGTCCACGGGGTTTGCCGCGGAGCCCCTTGGACGGCAAACCATCAACAACCAGAGGATCATGGACTTCATCGAACGGATCTTCGGCTTCTCGCCCGACGGTGGGTCGGGCGTCTTCGAGCTTCTGCTCGTTCTGGTGCCCTTTGTATTGATGGGGGCGCGAAGAAAGTGGCGCGGGGGCGGCTCGAAGATCGTCGAGTAGGGACGAAGGGACAGCGAGGAAGCTGGCCTCGCGACTTCCGCGCTCCGGGGACTCCTACTGCTCTGTGCGCTCGTGTCGTGCAGGCTCGCCATCGGGCGGGCTCCGGTCGTCCAGATGGCAGAAGACGTAGGTCGAGATCTTGGCGTACGTTCGCTTCATCGTGGTGGCCTCCGTTGGGTTTCTTCCCGACCCGAGCCTATCGGCCTGGGAACCCCGGGAACCACCACGATCTCTTTTTCCCCTCTCAGGGACCTTCAACTACGGCGGGACAGTTTTCCGCTCCGCGCCTATCCCGGCCCACCCGGCCGCCGCACCCGGTCCCAAATATCCAGCGGCAAGTCGTCCGCGCGTAGGGACGCTCCGTCCCACCACGGGTGGTCCCCGTACGGACGTGCCTCCGGCCATACCTCGTCCAGCGTCTCCGCATCGTAGACGACGCCGCCCTGCACGACGTAGAGGATGTCGGTCGTATTGCGGATGTTCTCGAGCGGATTGGAGTTCAGGACCATGAAGTCGCCCAGCTTGCCCGGCTCCAGCGTGCCGAGGTCGTCCAGGACACCGAGGAAGTACGCGCCCTCACGGCTGGCGAGTTCGAGGGCTCCCATGGGCCCCATGGCTGACGCCGCCATCCAGACCTCCCAATGAGGGCCGATACCGTGAGCCTGTCCGTGAGCGCCGATGGCGCCGTGACCGCCGTTGGCGATGATATCCTTCACCGCCTCGGCCAGGATCGGGAACGTATAGTCGGTTTCAGGCCTGAGGGGCCGCCGCCGAGCGTGCGGAAGAAGGGTGCGCCAGGGCATCCAGCGGGAGAGCTTCGCGTCCTTCCAGACATCGCTCTCCGCCCACCAGTAGTTCTCGTTCCAGTTGCTACCGCCCACGACGAAGGTTACAGAGTAGACGGCCTGGGCCGCACCAAAGAAGCGGGCCACGTCACGGTAAATGGGAAAGTAGCCCAGCGGGTGCTCCCAACCCGTCTGCCCATCCATGATCATGCCCAGGTCGTACTCCAGGTCGCCCCCCTCGGCGGTGACCATCAGCCGGTGCTTTCGAGCCGCCTCCGCCACCCACTGCCGCTGATCACGCCGGGGCTGCATGTACTGCTTGATCGACACCGCACCCCACGACTTCACGCGCAACACGTTTTGCTCGGCGACCGCCTGGCTGGTCAGTTCGTTCTGACGGAACGAGTCACCCGAGTACAAGGGCGGGCCCGTGCTGAAGGTGCGGGGTCCGAGCACCTCGCCCGCGTGGATGAGCTCCGCCACCGGAAAGACGTTCCGGTGCCACATCGAGTTGTCCAGGTTGGTCGTGACCCCATATGCCAGGTAGACCGCAGTCTCGACGTTCTTGGAGCCGAAGACCTCCCGCGTCTCACGATGATGATGGGCGTGCATGTCGATGAACCCCGGGATGATCGTCTTGCCGCGAGCATCGATCACCCGGTCCGCTCCCGCCGTGTCGCACAGGCCCACGCACATGATCCGACTCCCCCGCACCACCAGCGTCGCGTCCTCCAGCACCTCACCGTCCTTGAGCGTGACGATGCGGGCGCCCGTGAATGCGATAGTGCCTGCCGGAATCCTCGGTGGGACGAGGAGGTGTACCCACGACGTGTCCACGCTTTGCGTCTCCACGTCGTAGACGAAGTGCCGGGTGCCGCTTCCGAACTCGAGGGTGCGAGCATCCCGCCAGCGCGGGAACATGCCGCCCTCCAGGGTCAGTTGGCGAACCGCGAACCGCGCTCTGCGCTTCTCGATCTGGGGTGGGCCTCCCTGTCCCGTGCCGGGGGCCGGGAACGCCGTCAGATACACGTTGTCGCCTTCCTGGAACGCCACCCAACGGCCGTCCGGAGAGGGCGCGATCTCGTCGGCGTATGGGAACGTGAGGTGGACCCGTTCGTCCTCGCCGTCGGGCCGGACCGAGACCAGGGCAACGTGCGTTCGGCCCTGGGCGTTGAGGCGGTCCTCCGCAAAGTAGATCCGGCCTTCGGGCCCCCAATGCGGCTGAGTGATGGAGCGGCGGGACACGGAGTAGACGTCCTCCTCGGGGGGCGGGTCGACGGTGGTCACCACTCGCGCCGCTCCTCCCGTCGCGGGGATCAGCACGAGCTGATAGAACGGGTTGAACATCCACCCACGGCCCTGGTTCGTGACCCCGGATCCGCGGACCAGCAAGATCATCCTCCCGTCGGGGCTCCAGGCGGGGTTCAGGTACTCGCCTTCGGTATCGGAGAGCTGCACGGGGGGCCCGCCGGACACAGGCACCTTCCACAGGTGCCCGCGCGCCGCTTCATCAGCACTCGTAAACGCGAGGAACCGGCCGTCGGGTGACCACGCCGGGGCGTTCTCGAAGGGCTCGAAGGAGTTGGGGGTGACGCGGCGGGGCTCGCCATCCGGCAGGTCCATCACCCACACGCGTCCGACCGCCTGGAACGCCAGGTGCTTGCCGTCGGGGGAAGCCGTGTGCCAACGGAGGAAGGTCGCCTCGAACGGGTCGTCCGTGATCCGGAACGGGGCGTAGGCGCGCTCAGAGATGACCCGGCGCACGCGCGCCTTGAATGAGATCGTGCTCACCTCCCCGGTGGCGACCTCCAAACGGCGGATCCCCCCACCCTGCGTGAGAAGGACCGCGCGGCTGTCCGGCGTCCAGGCGTATCCGGGCAGGATCCCTCCGCCACCGCCTTCCTCGTGATCCATCTCGATGGGGTCCATGACCACCCGCTCCGCACCCGACTCGAGATCCCGGACGATGAGCGCGGTTCTCGGTCCGAAGGAGTGGCCCCGGAAGTTCACCGTGCCATCAGGGATGCGGCGTGCGTACGCCAGCCAGCGGCCGTCGGGGGAGACCTCGGGCACGTATCCGCCCCCGCTGGACAGGCGGATCTGGGTGTTCGGCTCCCCCGACGTGATCCGGAGCACCTCACCGGTCTTCAGCTCCAGGCGACGCACCTGGTGGTCCCCACCCACCGCACCTTCGAGGGTTCGGCCCTTGGAGAGATCGAAGTAGACATAGCGCCCGTCCCGGGACACGGAAGGCGACCCGGCGCTCTCGAAGTCACTCCCGAGAAGCGCCACGCCCTCGCCGCCATCCCGGTGGTACATCCAGAGGCCGCCCGGCTGGCGTTGCACGACGATGTACTGGCCGTCCGGCGTCCAGCTTGGAGTGGTCACGCGCACGTTCGGGTCCGTGAACACCGCGCGCGGGTTTCCCCCGTCGGAGTCCATGAGCCAGAGGTTGTACTGCCCGGAGCGGTCCGAGACGAAGGCGATGGTTCGTCCGTCGGGCGAAAAGCGAGGGCGGAAGTTGATCGCGATCCCGCTCTCCTGCG
Source organism: Longimicrobiales bacterium (assembly GCA_038259715.1). Taxonomy (GTDB): domain Bacteria; phylum Gemmatimonadota; class Gemmatimonadetes; order Longimicrobiales; family Gaopeijiaceae; genus SZUA-318. The sequence continues at coordinate 14,408 of JBBSOM010000005.1, read as the reverse complement.
TCAGACTCTGCGCCTCCCCCCCGGTTGCGGACATTCGGTACACGTGACCCAGGAGGTCGAACACGATCCAGCGCCCGTCGGGAGACAAGTCCAGCGACATCCACGTCCCCTCGCTAGTCTCGAAGTCGATGGTGCGCACCTCCCCGCGAGGCTGGGTGACGTCCCAGGACGCGCCCGCCTGTGCGGAACCCGGCTGAGCCCCCAGGATCAGCATGGTGAGCGCACACGCGATGGAGCTGGATCGCAGCAGTGCTCGACGCATTCGGGTCGCTCCTCTAGGGAAGACGGCGGGGCGCCGCTCGTGAGCGCGCCCCGCCTTTGGATGCCTGACCCCCCGCCTCTCGGCTACGGGGAACTACTGCCTCACCTCACGTTGGGGTTCGATTGCGCCTCGTTCCAGCTGATCTGACCGCAGTTCTCCCGGCCACCCAAGGACGGGTCACCCGACCGCCGCCGGTCCACGAGGTGCTGCGCCTGGAGGTAGAGCTCGACAGAACGCTCGAACAGGATCTGGTCCATCACCGCCGTCTCCGTGGCGAGACCACTGTAAGCTGGCAGCGCGACGCCCACGCGTGTCCGGAGCTCGTTGATGAGCGCGATCGCCCGGGTGGTGTTCCCGAGCTGTAGCTCCGCCTCCGCCTCGATGAGACGCGCCTCCTGCCAGTTCGCGATCGGCGCGGGGGACTCCCGTTCGGGGTACTTTGTCTGCTCCACGAACTGACGGATACGGTCCTCGCCTTTGAAGCTCTCACCCTTGTTGATGAAGCTGAGCCGCGGGTCGTTGGCGTACATCGCGTCGTTGTAGTACGCGGGATCGACACCCCCCTCCTTGCGGAACTTCGCCACCGTCTGCGACGGTATAAAATTTTCCTCCCGACTGCTGTTCAGCGAATAGATCGCCTGGAAGCTCCAGCCCGCGGGAATCTGGCGCGCGTCGTCCCGCGCCGCCTGGTAGGTGCCGAGCATCAGGTTGGCCCGGGCCCGGCCAGCCAGGGCCTTCAACTTCTCGACGGCGTCATTGGCGGTCGTCGCGACGCTGACCGCCTCGGCGAAGTTCGCGAGGGCCAACCCATACACCGCCTGGGGCGTCTGCGCCGGCCCGCCACCGACCGTGACCTGACAGAAGTTGTCCGCGAGCAGAAGTTGCGCGTACCCCGCGTAGGTGCGCGCCTTCGCCAACTCCGGACGCGACTTCGCGTCGGAGATGGCGTCCAGAATCAGATTGGCGGCGTTGTCCGCGGTCCAGTTCGCCTTCACCGCACGGTCGTACGTGGTGCCCATCGCGCCGCTGGGATCGGCCAGGCCGGTCTCCAACTCCCTCCAGTCGCTGGATGACCCGGTGTGCCAGAGCTCGTTGGAGAAGTAGCCGAGAGTGACGATGGCGTAGGAGTACATGTAGTCGTAGTCCCCGGCCACCCCGTTGATCAGGATGGGCAGGGCCTTGGGGTCCTGGAGATCCGTAGCCAGGATCTCCGAGGGGTTCTCGGCGGTCAGGAAGTCCTTGCACGCTGTCAGGGAGACGCCCGACAGGACGCACAGGACTCCCATCCATACAGCAGCGCCGGCGCGCGAGCCTGGAAGACCGCACCCGGTACCTCTGGTCGTGATCTCGTTCATGTTGCCGTCCTCACCGTTGCGGGATGCCCTCGATCGATGGGAGCCATGACGCGCTACCACGCCGTTCGGACGCTCAGGGTGAAGCGTCGGGCGATCGGCATCGTGTTGAAGTCGTACCCGATATCCAGATCACCCTGGTTGCCGCCGTATTTCACTTCTGGGTCCGGGCCGCTCCAGTGCGGAGCCCACAGGGCGAGGTTCCGCCCGGAGAGGCGGATGCTCGTGTCCCGGAGCCCGTAGCGGCCCAGCCAGGCGTCCGGCAACTCGTAGGTGAGCCACAGTTCCCGGAGCTTGAGCCAATCCGCGTCCTCGACGAAACCGGAGTTGGTCACCGCCTGCCACATGCTGTACAGCGAGTCGGCCGCGGGCGTCTTCCCTCCGTTGGGCCTTTCCAGAAGCGCGAGGTACTCATCGCCCGTGAGCTTCCCGATCGCCCAGCCACGCGCGAAGTTGATGCCGATCATGCTGATAGCGAACTCGCCCGTTCCCCCGACAGTGAGGTTGTTGAAGAGGCGCAGGTTCGTGCTGAGGGAGCCTCTCCACTTGGGTGTGGCATCACCGCGGTACTCCATTGTGTCCACGCGGACAAACTTCCGGGTCGTCGGGTCCCAGTGGTCCACCACGTACGTCCACTTGCCCGTCGCCGGATACCCCTCGGCCACACGGGTCCCGTTGCCGCCCGAGAAGCTCGGCTCGCCCCCCAGGCTCGTGACCAGGTTCCCCTGCGTTGAAAGCTGGAAGTTCGCGTCCCAGGTGACGTTGTCACGAGACACGATCAGTCCGCGAATGCCCACCTCCCAACCCCAGTTCTTGATCTCGCCGACGTTGGCGAGCTGCGTCCGCTCGAAGCCCTCGGAGGGCGGATAGCGCTTGTAGACCAGTGCGTCTTTGGTCACTTGGTTGAAATGGGTGAACTCGATCCCGATCCGGTCGCCGAACAGCCCCGCGTCGAATCCGAATTCGACCTCGCGCGATGTCTCGGGACCCAGGTCCGGATCGCCGACGTTCCACGGCGTGACCGCGGGTTGCGCATCCTCGGCGGCGATAGGGGAGAACGTGCGGTCCGCCGCGAACTGGGCGGGCGCACGTCCCGACGCTCCGTACGCGAAGCGCAGCTTCATGGTCGGTGCGATGTCTCTCGGCCAGAAAGCCTCGTTCGAAACATCGTACGCGATCGACGCCTTCGGGTACGCCTGGAACGGGAAGTTCTCACCAAAAGCCGAGTTGCCGTCGAATCGCACGCCGCCGGCGACGAAGATCTTATCGAGGAAGCCCAGGTCGAGTTGAGAGAAAAAACCGGCGTTGGTTTCGTTGGTCCATCCCTCCGTACCCGTCGTGATGACGGCAGCCCCCACGGTTTCCAGACCCGGGGCGGGGAAATCCTGTCCCGTCGCCCCGGTCCGGTGGTCTCGGCTGAGGTTGGCCTGGAAACCGGCGGACAGCTGCGACTCTATGCTCTCGCTGAACGCGTGCGTGAGCGACGCGCGGTAGTCCAGCGTCGTGTTCTTCATCTGCCGCTGCCTGCTGTCCTTGCGACCCAGGTTGTTGCCCGATCCCTCGAATCCATACGGGTAGAGTTTCTCGTCGAGCTGCTGGTACCAATCCAGGCCGGCGGTCAGGGTCTGGGTGAAGTAGGACAGAGGATGGTGATCGATCTTGATCCCGCCGGTGAACCGGTTGACACCCTGGGTGGTGAGGATGGTCTGGTTGATCTGATGCGAGCCCCAGCGCTCACCAAAGGGCCGCTTTTCGTCGGCGGTGTACGGGATGCCGCTCACCACCTGCGAGTACACGCCATGCAGCGCATTGTCGTTGTCGGGCAGGCGCAGCATCGAGTTCACGTACCCCGTGTTCACCCCGATGGAGAGCGTGGGGTGCAGCACGGCGCTCAGATTAACACGTCCAAAGGTCTGGTTCATCCAGTTCACGGTTGGAGTGACCGAGCCCTCCTGTCGCTGGAAGCCGCCGGACACGTAGTAGCTCAGCACATCGGCGCCGCCCCCTACCGAGAGCTGGTAGTTCTGGACGAGCCCTGTGTGCACGACCTCCTCTGGGTCGTGTGCACGGAAACCCGTCGGACCGACGAACTCGGTCCACAGCCTGCCGGGTAGACGGCTGGTCGACAGCCGCTCGCCGCCCGTCTCGACCAGGGCGCTCCACCGGGCGGGGCCTGTCCGGCCTCGCTTGGTGAAGATCTGCACCACGCCGTTCGACGCCTGGGTCCCGTAGAGCGTCGTGGCGGCCGCGCCCTTTACGATCTCGACTCGGTCGATGTCGCTGGGGTTGATGTCGGTGAGGCGCGTGGGCGATGCACCACCCACGCTGAGGCCGTCCGAGGAGTCGTCCGCACGTACCCCGTCGATGTAGATGAGCGGCTTGTTGGTCTGGGTCACGGACGTGATACCGCGGATGTGAATGCTACCGCCGGTGCCCACCGTACCGCCGGTCGGAAGTACCGTGACCGCCGCAGAGCGGCCTTGCAGCAACTGCGTGAAATCGGTGACAGGCACATCTTCCTGCAGCTTCGAAGCGTCGAGGACGGATAGCGTGTTGCCGATCTTCCGCCGCTCCGTGGCCGACGCAGTGCCCGTCGCCACCAACTCCTCGAGGGCGATAGCGCGTACCTGGAGCTCGAAGTCGAGCACGGCAGTCTGACCCGACACCACGGTCACCGTCCGTTCTTCCGTGCCATAGCCGACGAGCTCGACCCGGATCGTGACCTCGCCATCAGGCACGTTCGTGAGCACGAAGCGCCCCTGATTGTTGGACAGGCCTCCGACGCCGGTGCCTGGGACGTAAACTTGCGCGCCGGCGAGCTCCCGCCGGGAGCCTGACTCGGTGATCGATCCGGTTACGGCACCGACAGTCTGGACGAGCGGCTCGGGTAGCCTCACGAGGGCGACGGCGGCGATGGGCGTGATCTCCCGGACCTGGCGGACCTCCAGCGCGTCGGCCTTGACGTGGAGCACCATGAGGTCGATCCCCGGTGCCACCACGACCTGCCCATCCTGCTCGACGTACCGGAGTATCGTGCCGGAAAGCATCTCCGCGAGCGCTCCCCCCACGGTGAGCGCCTCGCAGGCGCAGCTTACCGAGCGAACCGCCGAAAGCATGCTGGGGCTGAACACCAGGTTGATCCCCGAGGCCCGGTGGAGCTCTATCAACCCCTTGACCATGGGCTGGTCGCGCAACAACAGCCGGGCCGGCCTGTCGAGAACGGAAAATTCTTCCGCCTGCACGCTCCAGCCGCGGTCGACAGAGCCGTCATGCTCCCTCGCCGCCAACGGCAGCGGAGCCACGCCGACCACCAGGAACGTCGCTGTCCGGATCCAAACAGTGGAAGTACGCATCGCAGATCTCCTGTTCCGGCGCCGGCTGGAAAGGCCGGTCGACTGACCGGCCTCACTCCGACTCTCAGTGAAGCAAGTGATAGTCGATCGTTGTCAGCGTGTCCGTGACGGTGCAGGACGCGTTCAGGGCGAGGCAGATGGCGGTCACGATCTCTCGTGGAGACTGATTCGTCGACCAGCTCGTCACCGTCTGGGCGGCGAGCACGCTGTCGGCCACCTGGACCCGGAACCCATAGCGTTGCTTCAATTCCTGAACGACCTCTCTCAACGGCGTCGCCTCGAAGGCCACGAAGGTCCCCATCCAGTCCACCTGCCCGTATACATCATCCACATCTACCACCTCAGGTTGCCCTCCGTCGCGCACCCGCGAGACTTGGCCCGCCCGCACTCGCACCGACTCGCCCCCGGATGCGAGGCCGACTTCGCCGTCGACCACAACCACCTGGAGTTCGCCGGAGCGGGCCTCCAGGTCGAAGCGCGTACCGTGGTCTACGACCTCTCCCGCAGAGGTAGCGACCTTGAACGGACGTTCGGGGTCGTGCACGACAGCGAAGTAAGCACGACCACTGAGCCATGCGCGCCGTGACGCCGGCGTAATCTGGGCCGTTAGTCGCGAATCGGGAGCGAGGTGCACCACGGAGCCGTCGGCCAGCCGAGCCGATCGCATCTCTCCGGGGCCGGTGACCAGCTCCACGGATCCGGTCGCTTCGTTGCCGGCCCTCAGGCCAACGAGGTGGCGGACCACGCCCGCGCCGCCCAAGAGGACGGCTAGGGCGGCCGCAACGCGAAGCGAGGGAGACGCGAACCGCAGGATGCGCGCGGCCTCCCCGACACGGGGCCGGTGCCGCAGAATCTCGGCCGCCGTGGGCACTCGTTCGACACCCAGAGACCCCCCGAGCAGGCCCCGCATCTCCCACAATCTTGCGATCTGCTCGTAACGCTGCTCGTCCTCCGGGCGCTCGCGACGCCACAGGAGCAGCTCGCGCTCTTCCTCCGCGCTCGTCTCCCCCTGGAGGGACCGGAGGATCAGCTCATCCGTGATCACAGGCCCGCCCCCGGTCCGGGGTCGTTGCTCGGCTGGTCGAGGCCTCCGCGAACGTCTATGGTCTCCTCAACTCGATCTTTCTCCGGGCTCGCCCGCGCCCCCATAGGCTTTAGATAGGTCTCCCACCACGCCAGCTCGTGGATCATGCGGTGGACGTTGTTCCAGTGCCCCTTGATCCCGTGGGGCATCCCCTCGTAGATCACGATCTCAGTCGGTACGCCGTGCTTCTTCAAGCAGGTGTAAAGCTGGATGGCACCTTCGATGGGCACGCGGTAGTCCACGTTGCCGTGAATGAACAGCGTGGCCGCTCTGGCGTCGGCGCAGTTGAAGTAGGGCGATTGCCTGATCATGATCTCCCGGGCTCGAGGGTCCCATGGGGGCCCGAAGAACTCCAACTCCTTCGTACGAGCGACATCGGAAAGGGCGTAGTTGCTGGTCCAGTTGGACGAACCGGCACCGGGGATAGCGGCCCTGAACCGATCCGGGTAACGGGTGATCAACCAGTTGGTCATGATCCCGCCGTATGAATGCCCCGTCGTGCCCACCCGGTCGCGGTCTATGGGGTAGCGAGCGATGAGGTAGTCCACACCGGACATGACGTCCTCGCCGTCGTTGGTGCCCCAGGCGCCCCAGGTGCCCCACTTGAAGGCGTCGCCGTATCCGGTGGAGCTGCGGAAGTTCGGCAGGAACACGAAGTACCCGTTGGCCGTGAAAAGGCTGAGCTTGAAGTTGAAGCTGTACCCCGAGGCGGCGTGGGGACCACCGTGGTTCATGACGATCAGTGGATAGGGCCCGGCCTGCGGATCGTAGCTATAGGGGTACATCAGAAAACCCTCGACGGGGGTACCGTCGTAGCTGTTGTACAGCACATGCTCGGATGGCTGCGTCGCCAACGTGACGTCGGCCAACAGGTCCCGGTTGACGTCCGTGAGGCGCCGCTCGTTCCTGCCGTCGATATCGGCGGTGTACACGTCGGCCGGCCGGTCGAACTCACCCACGGTGTAGGCTATGCGCTTGAACGATCGGTCGATGTCGATTCCGTTGAGACGGCGCAGTCCCGTCGTGACCTGCTCCACTGGGCCACCCGTGGCTGCCACCCGGAACAGGTGGGTCGCACCACCGATGCCGGTGTCGAAGTACAGATACCGGCTGTCGGGCGACCACCGGAGCGTCCCCACGTCCAGGTCGAAGTCGGCAGTCAGATTCACGGGTTCCCCACCTCCGACGGGCTGGATGTAGATGTCGTCGGGCCCGCCCTGGTCGAGCTTCAGCGCGATGATCATGTCGGTGCCGAACGAGCGGGTATAGGCCATCCAACGCCCATCGGGAGAGAAGCTCGCACCCGAGTAGTTGTAGCCGTCCTCCGTCAGGCGCGTCAGTTGGCCGTCCACCGTGACGCGGAAGAGGTCGGACGAACCGTAGGCGAGCTCGTCCAGGATCCCCTCGTTGGCCGCGAACACGATGGCGCCGCCGTCCGGGGTCCAACGCAGGCCCTGAACCTGGACTCCCAGCCGGGTCAGTTGGCGGCTCTCACCGTCGGTGGCCGCTTCCAGGAAGATCTCCCGGGCCGGGCGTAGCTGGGGGTCGGGCAGGGGAAACCGCTGGCCGTCCTGTCGGAACGGGTACCAGTCGAAGATGTCGCCCTTGAAGCGCTCCTCGTGCCGGCGCTCGAAGTCGGTCATGGGCGGCTGTGGTCGGGGGGGCAGCGGCACGTCTTTGATGAGGACCACCCAACGTCCATCCGGGCTGAGCGTGCCGGTCCGCTCAGTGTCGTCGCGCGTCCCGGCCGCCGCCGGGCTGGCCGGGTCCTTGGACCAGGTGGCGTCCTGGAAGGTGTAGCGAAGCCGTCCGTCTTCGGCCCAGCGAGGGTCGGCAACGTCCTGCCCCTCATGCTGGACGACCACTGGCTGGCCCGAGCCGTCGGCGCGGACGACCCACACCTGGGTCTCGGTCCCGTTCGTCTCCTCGATGGGAAGCGAGACCGTGTACGTGACCCATTGGCCGTTGGGCGAAAGGTCGGGAGAACCCACGTTTCTCACGCGGTAGAAGTCCTCGATGGCCAGCCGGCGCTGTGCCGGTCGCATCTCGCCGCCGTGAGGCACGACGGGGGCGTGGTCGCGTACGACCGCAGGAGCCTGGGCGGACAGCGGGACCCACCAGAGTGTCAGGAGACCCAATGGAAGCAGGGGCCGGCGCATGGGGTACCTCCATGTATGGACGGACGCCCGCCGACGGACGCAGCGGGACGGAGCGTTGCCACAATTGTCTTTCCTTGGTAAGCACTCCAGGACCGGATTTGTACTACTGCGTTGGCAGCGGGGCCCTGGGAGGTGGCCGAGGACGCTACTCTAGGAGGGGCTGGAGTGTCCTGCGCAGGTCAGCCAGCGCGCTGCTCATCTGGTTGCGGACGGTCTGCTCCGAGATGCCCAGGATCTCGGCGACCTCGGCGTGGCGACAGGCGAAGACGTAGCCCAGGATGAAGACCTCACGACGTCGCGGCGGCAGCGCATCTACGGCCTCTTGTAGCGCGCTGCGGAGCTCCACCTGTTCGAGAACCTGCAGCGGCGTCGGATTCTGGTGCCCTGCCGGACGCATGGCGTCGATCAGGGGACCCGCTCGGGCTCGAACGCGGTCGTGGCGAAGGTGGTTGAGCGCGCGGCTCCGGGCAACCCGGCATAGGAGCGCCCGCGCCGACCCCTCCGCCCTCCACCGCCCCCTCCCCTCCCACAGGTGAAGGAACGCCTCCTGGGCGATGTCCTCCGCGACATCGGGGTCGTCGACGAGGCTCCTCACGTAGTTCACGACCGGAACCCAGTAGTCCTGGAGGAGTGCGTCGAGGGCGCTCGGGTCGCCGGACGCCAGGCGCGCGAACGCGAACTCCTCCTCCTGATCCACCGAGGAATGGCTCTCCCATCGAGAAACGTCGATGCTGGTTGCGCCTGCGACACGCTGAAGGAAACGACTTCCTTCTCGGGCCTCGGCGCGAAGCAACGCTGACACCGAAGACAGGACAGTCCTTTTCAACGTATTCCGGGATCGATCGGGCTGCAAGGCGAACGGCTTGCCGGTTGGCGCCGTTGGCCTGCCTGCGCCGATCCACGCCGGGGAGGGACCGTCACCTGGTATCGCGGTAGTATGAATCCGGTCCTCGGGTGCTTTAGGAGCGAGGAGATCAGCCCGCTCCACCGCACCCGGCCTGAGTTGGCCGCGATGCATCGGTGGAGCTCCCGGCACCCCGCACCAAGGATTCTGCTCCCGTCCCCCCGAAGCACAAGGAACGACCTGTGAAGACGATGAAGAGTCGCCCCTCGCTCCCGGCGGTACTCACGCTTGTCGTTTTCGCGACCGGCTGTCGCGGGACCGAGCCGACCATCACGAGTCCTAGGGACCAACTGGGGTTCGACATCGGCGCCGACTATCAGCTCGCCAGCTATACCCGACTCACCGAGTACTGGAAGAAGCTAGACGCCGAGTCGGACCGTTTGTCCGTCGTGGAATACGGCAGGACATCCGAGGGGCGCCCGATGCTGATGGGCATCATCACTTCTCCGAGAAATCAGAAGAACCTGCCGCGCTACCAGGAGATCTCGCGGCGCCTGGCCCTCGCCGAAGGGCTGACAGATGAAGAAGCGCACGAGCTCGGCCGCGCAGGAAAGGCGGTGGTGTGGATTGATGCCGGCCTGCACGCAACCGAAGTGGCGAACGCTCAGGCGCTGACCGAGATGGCCTATCAGATGGTCAGTCGGACCGATCCGGAGACTCTTCGCTTCCTCGACGACGTGATCTTCCTAGCGGCCTTCTCCAACCCCGACGGCCTCGAGCACGTGGCGAACTGGTACATGCGCGAGCCGGAGCCGACGAAGCGCTCGACGGCGAACCTGCCCGACCTGTATCAGAAGTACATCGGGCACGACAACAACCGGGAGTCGCTCCTGATGAACATGCCTGAGTCCGAGTCCATCGGCCGGGTGCTGTACCACGAGTGGTTCCCACAGATCATGTACAACCAGCACCAGACGGGCCCGGCCGGAGCGGTCCTCTTCATCGGGCAGATGAGGGATCCGAACAACCCCAACCTGGACCCTCTCATAGCTCCCAGCACCGAGTTGGTGAGCGCCGCCATCCACAGCCGCTTCGTGGCGGAGGGGAAGCCCGGTGCCGGATCCCGCTCCATGGCCCCCTATCAGAACTGGTGGAATGGCGGCGTGCGCAGCACCGCCATCTTCCACAACCAAATCGCCATCCTGTCGGAGATCTCGGGAAATCCTACGCCGATGGACATCGCGTTCGTTCCCCAGATTCTCGTCGCTAACAACGACTACCCCTTTCCGATCCAGCCCCAGGAATGGCATTTCCGCCAGACCATCGACTACCTGATCACCGCCGAGCGCGCGGTCCTCGACGTCGCCTCCAAGCATCGGGAGGACTTCCTCTTCAATGCGTACGTCATGGGAAGGAACTCCATCGAGAGGGGGAGCCGGGACAACTGGACGATGACGGCGAACAAGGTCGCGGCAGTTGAGTCCAGACTCGCCGCGGACAAGGTCATGCCCACCGGCCGCGCCGGCTACCCCGTCAAGTACTATCGGTCCCTTGAGGATCCGGCGCTGCGGGACCCCAGGGGATACATCATTCCCTCGGACCAACCGGACTTCCTCACGTCAACCAAGTTCGTCAACGCACTCATCAAGAACGGCGTCACCGTAGACCGCGCCACCGAAGCCTTTCAAGTGGCCGGCCGCAGCTACCCGGCGGGCTCCTTCGTCGTGAAGACCGCCCAGGCCTTCCGCCCCGACGTGCTGGACAACTTCGAGCCACAGGACTATCCAAACGACTTCCTCTACCCCGGCGGCCCGCCCATCAGACCCTACGACGTGACCGGCTATACGCTGGCCTACCAGATGGGCGTCCACTTCGATCGGATCCTCGAAGGCTTCGATGGTCCGTTCGAGAGGGTCGAGGGCTTCGCCAAGGCACCGGCGGGGGAGATCACGGGCGGGGGGAAGGCCGGTTATCTGCTCAGCCACCAGGTCAATGATGCGTTCATCGCCATCAATCGTCTGCTCGCGGCCGGGGAAGAGGTCTATTGGCTGCAAAGGCCGGTGCAGGCCAACGGCAGATCCTACCCGGTGGGGACGATCTACATTCCCGCCTCACAGTCGAACCCCTCGCTGCTTCAGGCGCTGGCAAGCGACGTCGGGCTGACCTTCGACGGTGTCGACAAGGCGCCGACAGGAGATGCGCTGCGTCTCAGGCCTCGTCGCATCGGCGTCGTGGACAGGTACGGAGGCTCGAGCACGTCCGGATGGGTGCAGTGGATGTTCGAGCAGTACGGGTTCCCATACGAAGTCGTGTATCCGCCCACCCTCGATGCGGGGGGCCTGTCCGCGAAGTTCGACGTCCTGATCTTCGAGGACGGGATGGTCCCAAGCGGGCCAGGTGGCCAAGGCTTCTCGTCGGAGGTCGATCCCAGCAGCATCCCGGAAGAATACAGGAGCAGGCTGGGAAGCATTACCGAGGGCAAAACGGTCCCTCAACTGCGCAGGTTCCTGGCCGACGGTGGCAACATCATCGCCATCGGCAGTTCCACGTCTCTGGGCGCCACCATGGGCGTCCCCGTCACGAACGCGCTGGTAGATGGAGCCGGAAGATCGCTCCCTTCAGAGAAGTTCTACATTCCCGGCGCGATCCTGCAGGCGAGCGTGGACAACTCGAACCCACTGGCGTACGGCATACCGGACAAGCTCGACATCTTCTTCGACAACAATCCGCTGTTCAGGCTGAGGCAGGGCGCCGGAGCAAACAAGGTCGCATGGTTCGACTCTGGTGCGGTCCTTCGGAGCGGTTGGGCCTGGGGACAGGAGTATCTGAACGGCGCGGTAGCGGTGGTGGACGCTGATGTGGGCAGAGGAAAGCTGTTGTTGCTCGGGCCCCTGGTCGTATTCCGAGCGCAGCCGCACGCCACCTTCAAATTCCTCTTCAACGGTGTCTATTATGGTGGCGTCGAGCGCTTGGCGCTGTAAGGGAGAGAAGTGGCCGGACATCGTGCTGCATCGGTGGTGTGAAGGGTCGCCGGGGGCCCGTCCCACATCGCCAGGACCGCGGCGGAGGGCCATAGGGGACAGTTTCCACGGTCTTTAGGCCGGCACCTACAGTGTCCGAGATGGCATCGCCTACCGATGCGGAGATGGAGGTGCATGGTGTCCAACTCGTCGAAGCGGGAGAAGAGGCGACGGAACGCCTTGAGTCTTCGGAACAGCCGTTCCATCTCATTTCGGCGTCGATAGAGGGAGGCGATGGTAGCTTCAGGGTTTGATGCGGTTGGCCTTTGGCGGTACGATAGGAGTGAAGCCAAGGTCCAAGGCCGGTTGGCGGGTGTGGGCGCCTTCGTACGCACAGTCCAGGAATCGTCTTTCTTGCCGCGCCGGTACCGTCCAGATAGACCTGTACGAGTGCTGCCCAGTGACAGCGCCTCGACCTTGAGCGCCTCCGACCAACTCCACCGGCAGGGAGCGGAGCCCCGGGGGCTCTCCTCCGAGGGCCATCGGCGCGGGGAACTGGTCGGCCCCGCGCCGCTTAGCGAAGCCCCGATCACCACGGTACCGACGTCACCCCATCCAAGGGCTGAGCGGCCCGAGGAGGAGAGCCCCCGGGGCGCAGCGCCCAGCCACAAGTGCCACCAGCCCCGCCAGGAACGAGCAGCGCCTCCGAACACTCCACTGGAGGGGAGCGGAGCCCCGGGAGCTCTCCTCCGAGGGCAATCGGCGCGGGGAACCTGGTCGGCCCCGCGCCGCTTAGCGAAGCCCCGATCACCACGGTACCGATGTCACTCCATCCAAGGGCTGAGCGGCCCGAGGAGGAGAGCCCCCGGGGCGCAGCGCCCAGCCCCAATAAGCCCGAAGAGAGCGCTACTCGTACCGCAATGCGTCCATGGGCTCCACCTTCGACGCCCGGAGCGCCGGCAGGTACCCCGCGCTCAGCCCGACCACGGCCAGCACGACGGAGACCACGGCCATGACCCACGGATCGTTCCCCTGGAGGCCGAAGAGCAGCGACTGGGCCGCCCGCCCCAGTCCGAGCGCAGCCACCATCCCGATCGCTCCTCCGATCACGAGCATCTTCGTGACCTGCCGAAGCACCATGCCTCGCACGCGGTCCGCCCCGGCTCCCAGCGCCATGCGAAGCCCGATCTCACGGGTGCGCTGGGCCACCGTGTAGGCCAACACGCCGTAGAGACCGACCGCGGCGAGGAGTGTGGCCAGCGACGCGAACGCCGCCGAGAGCGTGCCGATCATCCGGTCCACGAAAACGTTCTCGTGAATCTGCTGGTCGAGCGTCTTCAGATCCTCGATCGGAAGGTTGGAATCGAGCTGCTTCATAGCCGCCGGAACGGCCTTGAGGATCTGGTCGGAGTCGAGGGCGCTTCGCACATAGAAGGTCAAGAATCCGATCGCATCATCCTGACGGTACGGCGTGAAGAAGAGAGGAGGCACCGCGTCCTTGACGTCGTTGTACTTCGCGTCCTGTACCACTCCGACGATCTGGACGTCGAGCTTGTCGGCGCTGGCGCGGCTGTTCGTCGACATGAACTTCCCGACCGCCTGCCGTGGGTCGAGGTTGAACTTGCGGGCGAACGCCTCGTTGATGATGGCCACCTTCGGCGCACCCTCGACGTCGCTTTCGTCGAACTCGCGCCCGCCCAGAAGGGGCATTCCCAAGGTGCTGAAGTAGTGCGGCCCGACTTCGTTGTAGCGGGCGTTCTGATCGACGTCGGGACCGCCCTGGAAGCCTTCGACCGCCACGTCCGTGCCCCACGAACTCCCACCCAACAGGGGTACGCTACCGGCAGTGACACCGGAAACACCCGGAATGGCCGCGAGTTGGTCCTCCGTCTTCTGGAAGAGGGCCAGGCTCTCGTCGGGCTTGTAGCCGCTGAGTTCGGGTGAGATGCGGAACGCGACCATCTGGTGCGTATCGAGCCCCAGATCGACCTTGCTCACATTCATGAGGCTCTTGATGAACAGGCCGGCCGCAACCAGCAGGCCCATCGACAGCGCGATCTGCGCCGTGACCAGGCCGGTCCGGAAGCGCGCCGCCGCCCGCGCCCCCGAGGGCTGCCCGGAGCTGGCCTTCAGCGTGGTGACGAGGTCCGTCCGCGACGCGTTGAGCGCGGGGAAAAGGCCGAACAGGAAGCCGGTCCCAAGCGCGAGCACGCCCGTGAAGAGGATCATCGACGGACGTACGGCGAGCACGATCGGTCCCACCGCATCGGCCGGCATGAGCGACCCTATGAGCTTGAGCGTCCAGTGTGACACCAGGAGGCTCGCCAGTCCCCCCATCAGACCGAGCAGGATCGACTCGAGCATGAGCTGGCGGATGAGTTGGCCGCGGCCGGC
>JBBSOM010000004.1:0-20741 GCA_038259715.1 Longimicrobiales bacterium | reverse complement strand
GATCAGACCAAAGCGCTGCAGGTCTTCCGGCTCCACCTATTGGAGGATGTTGCCGTCTCCGGTCGGACGCCCGCCCTCACCCGCGAACCCGATGCGCCGCTTCCCGATCCGCCCTTCCACGATCTTCTCGATGCCGTCGAATGCACCCCCGCAGATGAACAGGATGTTGCGGGTGTTGATCTGGATGTACTCCTGCTGCGGGTGCTTTCTCCCTCCCTGGGGCGGAACGCTGGCCACCGTGCCTTCCAGGATCTTCAGGAGCGCCTGCTGCACGCCCTCGCCCGACACGTCGCGGGTGATCGAAGGGTTCTCCGACTTGCGCGCGATCTTGTCGACCTCGTCGATGTAGACGATGCCTCGTTCGCACTCCGCGATGTTGAAGTCGGCCGCCTGCAGGAGGCGCACGAGGATGTTTTCGACGTCCTCACCCACGTAGCCTGCTTCGGTCAGGGTCGTGGCATCGGCGATCGTGAACGGAACGTTCAGGGTGCGAGCGAGCGTCTGGGCCAGGAGTGTCTTGCCCACGCCCGTCGGACCGAGCAGGAGGATATTCGCCTTGTCGATTTCGACTTCGTCGAGTACGCCCTGGTGATTCACCCTCTTGTAGTGGTTGTAAACCGCCACCGACAGCGTACGCTTGGCCTTCTCCTGGCCGATGACGTATTGATCGAGGATGTCCTTGATCTCTTCGGGTGTCGGGCTCGGGACAGCCGTTTCCTCGGTTGCTCGCTCCTCTTCCTCGGCGAGGATCTCGTTGCACAGCGAGATGCACTCGTTGCAGATGTACACGTTGGGCCCGGAAATGAACTTCTTGACGCTTTCCTTGGACTTCCCGCAGAAACTGCAACGCAGGTGTTTGTCACTCGTCATGTGCACATCCTCGCTTCTTCAGCACCCTGAAGAGAATCCACGCCCGTCGGCTGGACGCTATTCCAGTTTCGCCACATCCGGGCTGGGAGGGAACTCCCGGTCGCCCGTCACGTCGCATCGGAGTCCTTCGGCTTGCCGGTGCTGGGCACCGGACCTTGCATCACGTGGTCGATGAGCCCGTATTCCACCGCCTCCTCGGGGCTCATGAACCGGTCGCGGTCGACGTCCTCCGCGATCTGCTCCTCTGACTGACCCGTGTGTTTTGCCAAAATGGCGTTGAGCTTTTCACGGGTGTACAGGACCTCGCGCGCCGCGATCTCGATGTCGGCCGCCGTACCCTGTGACCCACCCGACGGCTGGTGGATCATGATCCGGGAGTTCGGAAGGGCATTCCGCTTGTCCTTCTCTCCCGCCGCGAGCAGGACCGCGCCCATTGAGGCACACATGCCGACGCAGAACGTCGACACCGGTGCGCGCAGATGCTGCATGGTGTCGTAGATCGCGAGGCCCGCGTAGACGCTTCCGCCCGGCGAGTTGATGTACATGAAGATGTCCCGCTCCGGGTCCTCCGCGTCGAGAAAGAGGAGCTGGGCCACGATGATGTTGGCGACGTTGTCGTCGATGGCGCTACCGAGAAAGACGATCCGGTCCATGAGCAGCCGACTGAAGATGTCGTAGCTGCGCTCGCCGCGGCTCGTCCGCTCGATGACGTACGGTGGGTAGATGGGCATGGGGCTCGCTTGCTCTCAGCCCGGCTCAGATGGCCGGTGCGTCGGTGATCTCCGATTGTCCCTTCAGGAACTCGAACACCTTTCGCTCCGTGATCTCCCGCTCGATCGCTTCCAGACGACCCGATTTCTGGAACGCGGCGTAGACCTTCTCGGGCGCGGTGTCGTTCTTTTGCGCGATCTCCTCGATGCGATGATCCAGATCGCCTTCCGTGGCCTGTAGATCCTGGGTCTGCGCGACGCGATCGATGATCAGCAGGCGCTTGACCGCTCGCTCCGCCTCCGGGCGGATGCTCTCCTTGATCTCCTCGACCCTTTCTTCCGGGATGCTCCGCTGTTCGTGGAGCACCGACTCGGCGTAACGCTCGACCATCGAGCGTGGGACGTCGAACGGATTCGCATCGATCAGGAAATCGAGCAATCTGCCCCGGACCAGCGCCTCGGCCTGCTCTTCGCCGTCCTTGGCCAGATCCTGGCGGATCCGCTCCTTGAGCGCGTCGAGGGTCTCGAAGTCACCGACCTGTTTGGCCAGCGCGTCATCGAGCGGCGGAAGGTCGCGTACCTTGCGGCCGTTGACGCGGATCTCCACCTGTTCCTGCTCGCCGCGCCGACCCTCGTCCGGGAAGTCGTCGGGAAACGTCACCGTGAACACTCCATCCTGGCCCGGTTGGAGGGCCTGGATGGCATCCTCGATCTCGGGGATGGCCTGGTTCTCACCGAGGACGAACTCGTAATCCTTTCCGTCGTCGGGCCCGTCTCCGTCCGTCCGGCGGATGTGTACGGAGACCATATCGCCGTTGGCCGGGGCTCCCTCCTCGACCGGCCTCCAGGCACCATTCTGCTCCTGAACACTCCGGAGAATCTCGTCGACCTGATCGTCGGTGCCCTTCAACAGCGGGCGCTCCAGCGCGAAGCCACCGAGGCGTCCCAGTTCGATCCGGGGTTGCACGTCGAAGGAGATCGAGAAGACCAGGTCCTGGCGAGGCTCATAGGAGACCTCATCCAGTTCCCCCTCACTGATCGGGTGCAGGTCCTCTGCCGCAAGCGCCTGGCGATACGCCTCGTTGATGAGCTTGTCGAGGGCCTCACGACGGAGCGCGCCGCCGAAACGAGATGCTACGACGTTGCGCGGCACGTGGCCTTTCCGGAAGCCCTTCAGCTTCACTCGGGACGCGAGCTGCGACGCCACCCTCTGCTCTTCTTCTGCCACCAGCGCCGCGGGAACGGTAACGCTGAGGCGTCTCCGCCAGAGCTCCTGCTCCTGAACGGAGATCCGGAGGCGGGATCCGTCTATGCTCATGACCCTCTTCTGTTTCGAAGTTGGGAGAGGTGGGGCGATCGGGCCGAGGGCTCGAATGCGAAAGGGGGGACTCGAACCCCCACGGCACAGGGCCACGAGATCCTAAATCTCGCGCGTCTACCAATTCCGCCACTTCCGCAGGGGTCGGCTTCCGGTAGGAAAGATAAAACCCGTTCATGAACGCGAACAACGCCACAAGGGAAACGTCGTCCCACTTCCGCCACGGATAGCTCGGTCCAGGCTCGACCAGAAGGGGCGCCGACGGATCGACCGTCGACGCCCCCGCATGGTAAACGGTCAGCGCCCGGCCCGCTCAAAGGCAGCGCGACGGGCGGCGGTCACGCCGGCATCCGGATGTTGACGACGCTGCTCTGGCCGTTCGGCGCCTCGAGGTGCAGCGATACGATGTCGCCGCCCGCGACCCCGCTGAGAGCAGCCCGCACGTCTTCCGGCGTGGCGATCGGTGTGTCGTTGACGGCCACGAGCTTGAACCCTGGAACCACGTTGCGTCGTGAAGCCGGGCTGGCTCTCGCCACGTCGCTGATCACGACCCCGCCGGCTTCCTCGTAGCCAAGCTGTTTGGCGGTGGCGGCATCCATGGTTTCGACACGAATGCCCAGGCGCTCCTCGGCGTGGACGGTGGGCTCCGCGGCCAGCGCCGGGTGCTCGTTGATGGGGGCCTCCTTCAGCGTCAGATCGACCTTGAGCGGCTTTCCGTCACGATAGACCGTGAGCGTCACCTGGTCGCCCGGATGGTGCTCGGCGATCTTCGCCTGGAGTTCGGCCACGTAACCGACCGGCTCCTCGTCGATCGCCGTGATGACGTCCTCGGCCTTCAGCCTGCCCTTGGCCGGACCGTCGTCCCGGGTCGACTGGACGAGGACGCCCGAAACCTTGGGCAGGTGGTAGGCCTGCGCATCCTCGGCGGTGACGTCGTTGATGGCCACGCCGAGCAACGGCCGCTTCACCACACCGAACTCGATCAGGTCCTGCATGACGCGACGCGCGAGGTTGATCGGTATGGCGAAACCGTATCCCTGGTAGTAACCCGTGGACGACGCGATAGCTGAATTGATGCCCACGACCTGGCCCTGGAGATCCACCATCGGCCCACCCGAATTGCCCGGGTTGATGACCGCGTCGGTCTGGATGAAGTCCTCGATCGCGAAGGCCGCCTGGTCCGGTCCGTACGCCGGGTCCTGGGAAAGGTCGCGCTGGAGCAGTCGCAGGCCCCGTCCGCGAGCGCTGATGATTCCCGCCGTAACGGTGTAGTCGAGTTGGGTGGAATTCCCGAAGCCCGGATTGCCGATGGCCAGGATCCATTCCCCGACCTTCACCTTCTCGGAGTCACCGAAGCTCATCGTGGCAAGTGGTTCGGGGGCGTCGATCTTGATGACCGCCACGTCCGTGAACGGGTCGTTGCCCACGAGTTTCGCATCGAAGTACCGACGATCGGGAAGAAAGACGCGGATCTGGTCCGAGCCCTCGACCACATGATTGTTGGTCAGGATGTAGCCGTCGTCGGAAACGATGAAGCCGCTGCCACCCGCGAGCTGACCCTGACTGGGCGGCGCTTGCTCGTCCCCGCCTTCGGGAATGTCGAAGAAGCGGCGAAAGGCATCCGGTACCTGACGGCTGCTGGAGGCACGGACGGGGCGGCGCGCCTCGATCCTCACCACCGCGGGCGTGACCGCGTCGGCCAGGTTCACGAAGGCATCGCTGAGGTCTTTGGCGGGCTGTACGGCCGCGGTGGATACCTGCGGCTCGGTGGTGATTGTGGGCATGGCGTGCGAAGCGCTCGTCCAACCCATTCCACTGGCCAGGCCCAGTCCGAAGAGGAACGCGACCACGGTATAAAGTACGATCTTGCCCTTGGCACGAAGCGGGTCGTACATCTCGGCTCCTTGGGATTCCAGCGATGGTCGCCGGCGGACCGCACGCCCGTCCGACGAAGAATGTCCTACACGGCCCCCCGAGGTCGGATCCGGTGGCCTACGACAGTTGTTTGATTCGTGCCCCGCCCGAAAGGTTGTCCGGGCGACGGGAAGTCCCGCCGCCCGGACCGGGTGACCCTACTTGTCGTCTTCCACGATCTCGTAATCGGCCTCGACCACGTCGTCTTCGGTGGGGGTCTCCTCGGCGTCTCCTCCGCTGGCGCCCGCCTCCTCCTTGGCCCCCATGTCGGGCTCCGCCCCCGCTTGCGCTTCCTGGGCGCTGGCCTGATACAGCTCCTGTCCGGCCGCGCTGAACGCCTGCATCAGCTCGTCGCGCGCGGAGCTGATCGTGGCCAGGTCGTCGCCCTTCAGCGCTTCCTTGGCCTTCTCTGAGGCTTCGGTGAGACGTGTGCGCATGTCGTCCGACACCTTGTCGCCCCACTCGCCCGTGTCCTTTTCGACCTGGTAGACGAGGGAGTCGAGCTGGTTGCGCGCTTCGACCTTCTCGCGCTTCTCCTCATCCTCCTTGGCATGACTTTCGGCCTCGTCGACCATGCGGTTGATCTCGGCGTCGGAGAGGCCGCTGGACGCCTCGATGCGGATCTTCTGCTCCTTACTGGTCGCGCGATCCTTGGCCGACACGTGCAGGATGCCGTTCGCATCGATGTCGAACGTGACCTCGACCTGAGGCATACCGCGCGGTGCCGGCGGGATCCCGGTGAGCTGGAACTTCCCGATGGTCTTGTTGTCGAGCGCCATCTTCCGCTCCCCCTGCAGCACGTGGATCTCCACCGTGGTCTGGCTGTCCTCCGCTGTGGAGAACACCTCGGCCTTCTTGGTGGGGATCGTCGTGTTACGCGGAATGAGCGTGGTCATCACGCCACCCAGCGTCTCGATGCCGAGCGAGAGTGGAGTCACGTCGAGGAGCAGGACATCCTTCACGTCACCCGCCAGGACGCCGCCCTGGATGGCCGCGCCGACGCCGACGACCTCGTCGACGTTCACGCCCCTGTGCGGATCCTTCCCGAAGAACTCCTTCACGATCTCCTGGATCTTCGGAATACGCGTCGACCCACCGACGAGGATGATCTCGTCGATCTCGCCGGGCTTCAGACCCGCGTCGTCGAGTGCCTTCTGCATCGGCGGGATCGACCGCTTGATCAAGTCGTCGACGAGTTGTTCGAACTTTGCGCGCGACAGCGAATAGTTCAGGTGCTTGGGGCCTTCCTGCGTCGCGGTGATGAAGGGCAGGTTGATGTCCGTCGTCATCGTGGACGACAACTCCATCTTGGCCTTCTCCGCCGCCTCCTTGAGGCGCTGAAGCGCCATGGAGTCCTTGGACAGGTCGATGCCCTGGTCCCTCTTGAACTCGACCACGAGCCAGTCGATGATCTTCTGGTCGAAATCGTCACCGCCCAGGTGTGTGTCCCCATTGGTGGACTTCACCTCGAAGACGCCGTCGCCCAGCTCGAGGATCGAGATGTCGTACGTGCCGCCACCCAGGTCGAAGACGGCGATCTTTTCGTCCTTCTTCTTGTCGAGCCCGTACGCGAGCGCGGCCGCGGTCGGCTCGTTGATGATGCGAAGCACCTCGAGGCCCGCGATCTTGCCCGCGTCCTTCGTGGCTTGCCGCTGCGCGTCGTTGAAGTAGGCCGGTACCGTGATCACCGCCTGAGACACCTTCTGCCCCAGGTAGTCCTCAGCCGTCTGCTTCATCTTCTGCAGGATGATGGCGGAGATCTCCGGGGGGGAGAACGTCTTCTGTTCGGAGTTCGGGATCGTCACCTGCACTCGGCCTCCGGCATCGTGGCCGACGTGGTAGGGGACGAGCTTCTCCTCGGAGCCGACTTCGGCTTGTTTGCGCCCCATGAAGCGCTTGATCGAGAAGACGGTGTTTTCGGGATTGGTGATCGCCTGACGACGGGCCACCTGGCCCACCAGGCGCTCACCGTCCTTCGTGAAGGCCACGACGGAAGGGGTCGTCCGTCCGCCCTCGGAGTTGGGGATGACGACGGGCTCTCCACCCTCCATCACCGCCACTACCGAATTGGTGGTGCCCAGGTCGATGCCGATGACTTTGCTCATTGCCGCTCCTCGCGCGTTGGTTCGGATGCTCCGGAGGGGGACCCCTCTCGTTGGCGTCCCGCTCTGCTCGTTCGCTCGTTGGGCCGCGCGTGGCGGCCGCTGCGGCATGGGAAATGCAATCCTCGTGCCCGCGCACGGGACGCTGGATGCCGCCATTTCGGCGCGTTTCGAGCGCATTCTGCCGAAGTGACAGGCGTGGGAGCCCGGTTTCGGGCGTGCTCTGCCGTTTTATCTTCCTTGCCTTCGCAGGCCTCTCGTGGTGACCCCGCCGGAGTGGATCGGTGTTTCCTCTGCACGACGACAACCCGACGGAGTTGTTTCCGCTCGTTACGATCGGGATCATCCTGGCGTGCGTGGCCGTGTGGGTTTTCGTTCAGGGTGCGGGGACGTCATCCGACATCCTCAGTGAATCGATCTGTGCCTTCGGAGCCATTCCCGGTGAGATCACTGGTCGGATGGTCGGGCAGGGGCCGTGCCCGCCGGGGGGGCTGACGTGGCAGGCGCTACTGACGTCGATGTTCCTCCACGGCGGCTGGATGCACCTCATCGGGAACCTCTGGTTCCTCTGGATCTTCGGTAACAACGTGGAGGATTCGATGGGGCGGGGCCGCTTCCTGGTGTTCTATCTGCTGACCGGACTGATCGCGTCGGCGACCCAGGTCTGGCTCGATCCGACGTCGCCGATCCCCACCATCGGGGCCTCCGGCGCCATCGCCGCGGTGATGGGCGCGTATGTCGTCCTCTATCCGCGAGCGCGCATCGACACGCTGTTCTTCTTCGTGATCTTCATCCGCGTCATCCCGCTGCCCGCGTGGGTCATCCTCGGGTACTGGTTCCTGATCCAGATGGTTTCGGAGTTGGCACGTCCTGGCGGCGGAGGGGGTGTGGCCTACGCTGCGCACGTCGGAGGTTTCCTGGCGGGAGTGGTCCTGATCCGCCTCTTCGCGAATCCGAAGCTGGTGCATGCGAAGCGCAACCACGTGGTTCTGGATCCGCGCGACCTGGATCGGGGTGGCTGGTGGTGAACCCTTACCCACTCGATATTGGCGCGTTCTCCCGCCGCTGAGGCGAGCTCTGCTTTCCAGGATCCTCTCTTGATGAAACGCTCTGGCTCAATCCACGGGCGCGAAGTGGTTCACGGGACCGTGGCCTCCACCGAGACCGGGGGCCGTCTGGATCGCGAGGGCCACCCAACGCACCGCGCGATCGACGGCGACGGCCAGAGGAAGACCCTTCGCCAACCCTGCCGCTACCGCGGCGGACAGCGTGCACCCCGTGCCGTGCGTGTGGCGCGTGTCCAAACGAGGCTTTCTCCAGACGTGCTCGTCGCGCCCGTCCCACAGCAGGTCTACGGCATCACCTTCCAGATGTCCCCCCTTCACGAGCGCAGCGCCGGCACCGAGACGGACCAGCTCCCGCGCCGCCGCGCCCATGTCGGCGAAGGTGCGCACGTCGCGCCCGGTCAGGATCCCGGCCTCGTGCAAGTTGGGGGTCACCACCAGGGCAAGGGGAAGGAGCCTGTCCGCCAAGGAGCGCTCGGCATCGTCGTCGAGGAGGCGGTCGCCGCTCGTTGCGACCATCACCGGGTCCAGGACATACCGGGTCAGAGCGTGCCGTTGGAGGCGCTCCGCGACGGTTTCGACCATATCGGCCGTCGCGAGCATACCGGTCTTCACCGCCGCAGGACGAAGATCACAGACCACCGCGTCGATCTGCTCGGCGACGAGTTCGAGCGGAATCGCGTGCACGGCCCGGACACCGAGCGTGTTCTGGGCGGTCACGGCGGTCAGCGCCGAGGTTCCGAACACACCGAATGCGTAGAAGGTCTTGAGGTCGGCCTGGATCCCCGCGCCGCCGCCGGAATCGCTGCCGGCGATGGTCAGGGCGATGGGGAGGGACATCGGGGGTCGATGGGCAGGTGGGTGGACAGGGGGAACGCGCGGGGTCCGGAACATTCAAGTTGGGAGAAGGCATGGCTCTGAGCCAGCGTCGACGGCGGATCGTGGGGCGGCTGCGGCACCGCAGGAGCCGCGAGCGCGAGGGCCTGGTGCTGGTCGAGGGCGTGCGCGCTGCAGCGGAAGCCCTGGAGGCGGGGGCGGAGGTGCGCTTCGCCGTGGCGTCGCCCCGACTCGACACGCTGGGTGGCGGCGCGGCCATCCGGCTGGCGCTTGGGAGCCGAGGCGTCGACCTGGAGGACGTAGATGACATCGAAGTGGTCGAACTGTCGGACACGGAACATCCTCAGGGGCTCATGCTGGTCTGCGCTGAGCCGAAGCCAGGCGCGAACATTGTGCGCGGGGGTGGACGCTACCTGGTGCTCGATGCGGTTCAGGATCCGGGCAACGTCGGAACCCTGATACGTGCGGCGACCGCGTTCGCGCTCGACGCTGTCCTGGTCCTCAGTGGCTCAGCCGATCCATGGGGCGCGAAGGCGGTCCGGTCTTCCGCTGGCATGGTGTTTCGGGTTCCGGTGCTGTCCCTCGATGCTGCCGGATGCCTCGGACTTCTCCGGGAAGCCCACGTACCGGTCCTGGTGGGCGACGCCGGAGGCCAGGACGTGACGTCGGCGACGGAAGGGCAGGGTTGGGCACTGGCCGTGGCAAACGAAGGGAGCGGACCGCGGTCCGAGGTGCGAGCAGGGGCATCGGCCCTGGTGCGTATTCCCATGCCTGGGCCGGCCGAGTCCCTGAACGCCGGGGTGGCCGGCGCCATCCTGCTGTACGCCCTGACGAGAGGGGACGAACATGCTCCTTCCTGAGCCGGGGTTCATCGTTGTGGCCGCGGGGCTCTTCGGCCTGATGATCGGATCGTTCCTGAACGTCTGCTCGCTACGTTGGCCGGCGGAGGAGTCCGTCGTGTCCCCTCCGTCGCACTGCCCGCATTGTGGTGAGCAGGTACGCTGGTATGACAACGTTCCGGTTCTGAGTTGGATCTTTCTTCGCGGTCGGTGCCGTTTCTGTCGTGCGGGCATCGCAATCCAATACCCGCTCGTCGAACTCGCCACCGGGTTGGTGTGGGCCGGCGTGGTGGCTGCGCATGGTCCCACCTGGGAGGCGCTCCGGGGTGGCGTCTTCCTGACCCTCCTCTTCGGCATCTCGCTGAGCGACGCACGCTTCTACATCATCCCGGACGAGTTCTCGGTCGGCGGGACCGTGATCGGTGTGCTGCTCGCGTTTCTCCCAGGAGGGATCGACTGGCTCCCGTCCGTGATCGGGGCGGTGGTGGGGTACGGTGTGTTGTGGCTCGTCGCCGTCGGCGGCACTTGGATCATCAAGAAGATCACGCCCGGGCGCCTGGAAGAGGCCGGCGTGGACCGCGCCATGGGCGGGGGGGACATCAAGATGATGATGATGGTCGGAGCCTTCATCGGCGTCTGGGGCGTGGCCGAGACCATCTTCCTCGGGTCCGTGCTCGCGCTCCTCGTCTTCGGCCCGTTGGCTTCGTTCTCGAAGCGGCTCATCCCGCTCGGAGTCTTTCTGGCGGCAGCCGGCGCGGTCAGCTACGCGTGGGGAGAACCGATCCTGCACTGGTACCTGACGAGCGTGGTGGGGCTGCCGAGCTAGGGAAGCCGCAGGCGGGGAAGCTTTCCTGGCAGATGTCGACGGCCGGCCGGGCCAGATCGGAATACGGACCGGCCGCGCGGATCAGTGCAACCCGAACAGGCGGATCCGCATGGAGACTTCCGTCACGGGTGCCCAGCGGTTTGAAGCGAAGTGGTCGGGCACCGAGTTGTTGAACGGGTTCGATTCCGGGACCGCCATGTCCTGGAAGCCGACCCGGTTCCGCCACTGCATGATGCCGAGCCCGACGCGGCCGTCGAGGAGGTCGACGCTCGTCTCGAAGCCGAACCACGGCTGCGCCGTGAGGCGTTGCGGAACGACCAACGCGCCAACGATGGCGACCAGCGAGGTGAGGAGCCCGGAGATGATTCGTCTGAACATGGATTCCGCTCCTGAAGGGTGGAGGGGCAAGGTCGCGGGAGCTACCGGCCCAGCGGCATCCGCACGGTCAGTGACATCGAGGCGCTGCGCCGCCAACCGGTCGGCAACGTGCCCGCGGCCTCTGTCGATCTCGATCCGAGCCGCACTGTCAACTCCGGCGCGACGATGATCGAGCCCAGGTCCCATGCGACGCCACCGCCCAGGAGCCAGCCGAGGTCGACGGTGCCGGCTTCACGTACGGCTCGGGTCAGGTCGGATCGGCCTGTCGGCTCGGCGAAACGCCATCCGCTCAACGTGAGCCCGGCCGTGGCGAACGGCTGCAGGCCACCGCGGAAGTGCGGCGGCCGCAGAACCAGCCCGAGCGACCCCACGATGTAGGTGCCCGAGATCCCGGCGTCCGTTCGCTGGGGCGACCCATTGAACAGCTTGAAACGCCCGCCGAGGGTCGACTCGACGCCCAGACGTACGTCAACGGCGGAGATAGGAGTCGGCGCCTGCAGAAGCAGGCCGAGCAGAAGTGGACGGGTGAAGTATGCGCCCTGGGCGCCGGACCCGGTGGCCACGAAGGGCCCGCTCGTGAAGAGCTTTCCCCCCAAGGTGGCGCCCAGCGGCTGGGTGGACTGTGCCCGAGCATCGGTGGCGAGGACACCGATGAGCGCAAGACCGAGTGTCGCGGAACGTATGGACATCGGTAGACCCTCCGTGAAAGCAGGTCAGGCATCTTAGGGCATGATGTCAGCCGAAAACGCCATGAGAACGCATAACGGGCTGGACGCGCGGGCGTCAACACACGGTGATGTCAGGCCCTGGATGGCAGACCTTCGTTGCCCGAAAGCCCTGTCTCACACGCACTTGATATGCCTGCCGATGGGGGTGACTTCCGGCTGTTTTGAGCCCGGTCCCGCGACCTTGACCCCTTCCGCACTCCTTATCAGACTTCAGGACGGCGATGGAGTTCGCCCTGAACCACCGCATCTGCGGTTGATGACTCCTAGTGGACCCTCTGCGCGTTTCAGGAGTCTTCATGGAGTCCTCTTTGCCGCTTCCGGATCGCGGAGCGTCTGCCCCAGGCGTCGGCGACACGCCTGACTGCACCCGAGCACACGTGTCGCACGGGCAACGTCGCTCCACCGATCGCGGTTCGACCAATCTCGCTGCGGCTCTTACGGCCCTTGCCGACCTCGGGAAGCGGTTGGGGGACAAGGCGCTTGTCGAAGAGGCGGATGCGGCCCTGTTGCCTCTGGAACAGAACATCCTCCGCGTGGTCGCGCTCGGGCAGTTCAAGCGCGGTAAGAGCACCTTGCTCAACGCTCTACTCGGAGTTCGGCTTCTTCCGACGGGCGCCACTCCGGTGACGTCCATCTCCACGTTGGTCCGGTGGGCCCCGAACCCAAGCCTCACCGTTCGCTACATGAGAGGAGAATCGGAACAGGTCGCCATCGAGGAACTCCCCGCGTTCGTGGTGGAGGCCCGCAATCCCGACAATATCCTCGGCGTTGATCTCGTCGAAGTGGGATACCCGGCAGCGGTGCTCGAAGACGGCCTCCTGCTCGTGGACACCCCCGGGATCGGATCCACGGACCGGCGAGCCACCGAGCGGGCATACGGGTTCCTGCCCAGCGTCGATGCGGGGCTGGTGGTGTTGTCTCCCGATCCCCCGGTGGGCAAGGAGGAAGCGTCCTACATCAGGGAGGTGGCGGCCCTTACGCCCCATCTCCTCTTCGTGCTCAACAAGATCGATCGTGTGGCCGAGGCCGAGTGGCGTGAAGTGTTGTCGTTCAACCGGAAGGTACTGGCCGGTATCCTTGAACGGGATGTCCAGGACATCGAAATCATTCCCGTGTCCGCCCGAGGCTCCCTCGAAGAGGGAGACCCCTCGGTGGAGGGGCTCCGGGAGCGGATTGAGGACTTCGTCGCGCGCAAGGGTGACCGGGTGCGCGAGGAATTGGCGCGGCGGAGATTGCTCAACATGGCCGCGAAGCTGCGCGCGCGGCTGGGAGTGGAACGCCGCGTGCTCGAATTGGAAGAACAGGATCTGGAACAGCGGATCGATGCCTTGCGTGGAACCCTCGCCTCCCTGGAGGGGCACGCCGAGCGCACCGCACCGGCCATGATGGCGGCGGTGGAGGCCATCGTCGGCCGAGCGGGCGACGCGATGCTGGCTCAAGCACGAACCGGAGTGGGCAAGCTCACGGATATCCTCTGCGACTTGGTGGGCCAGGCCCCCGCGGGGGAATCGAACGCCGCGCTCGCCGTGCGGTTCGACAAGGCGCTCGCGGAGAGTACCTGGAGCGTGTTGGACAGCTGGTGGGAAGCATACGGCCCCGGCGCCGTGCGGAGCCTCCTCGGAGAGATGGGCCGCGCTGCGGACGATCTTGCTCAGGCCCGGCGCGGAGCGTGTGACTGGATTCAGGAGGCGTTCGACGTCACGCTTTGGGAGGAGCCCCGCGTCGAAGCCCTGAAGGAATCGGGCAACTTCTACCGGCGAGTGGAGGGCGTGACGCCCAAGCTCACCGCTGACATCGTCCGCACGCTCCTACCCCGCTCATTCTACCGACGCCGGGTGAGGAAGCGGGCGCCCCATCTGGCGGCTCAGGCCCTCGACATGGGCACCGGACAGGTGCGCGGAGACATGCTCTACCGGGCCCGCGAGACCGCACGGACGTTCACGGCACAACTCCATGCGTGGACTCTGGCCGGGATGGACAGCCTGTCGGATGCCGCTGACCGTGCAGCCTTGCTCCGCCTCGAGACTGGGCGCGCCGCGGAGCAGCGTCGTCGTGAGTTGGACGAGTCGATCATCGAGCTCGATGACCTGGTGGGAGGGTGCTCATGACGATCCTGCAGATCGCTCTGGGCGGTGCGATCGGGGCCCTTTCCCGGTGGTTTGTCGGGGGCTGGGTGCAACAAGCCGCCGGCCCCGGATTTCCGCTGGGCACCTTCGTTGTCAACGCGAGTGGCTCGCTCTTGCTGGCCTTCGTCGTGGGCTTCCTCGAAGGCGTTGCGGCGCCGCCAGCATGGAGGAGTTTCCTCGCCATCGGCTTCTGTGGCGCGTACACCACCTTCAGCACGTTCAGCTTCGAGAGCGCTCGCCTGCTTCAAGCCGGGGAGTGGAGTCGAGCGAGCCTCTACCTGTTCGGCAGCGTTTTTGTGAGCCTGGCGGCCACGTTGATCGGGTTCCGCGCGGCCTCAGCACTTCTTGCCAGGAGGATATGACCATGGAGCACCATCGGTTCAAGGGAGAGCGCACGCTCATGCGGATCTTCATTGGTGAGCGGGATCGCTTCGAGGGTCAACCGCTCTTTGAAGCACTTCTCAAGCGCCTCCGCGAACAGGGCTTCGCCGGGGCCACGGTGATCCGCGCCATCGCCGGCTTCGGCGCCCATGCGCGCATCCACACCGACAAGATCCTCCGTCTCTCCTTCGATCTGCCCATCATCGTCGAAGTGGTGGACACCGAAGAGCGCATTCAGACCATTCTCCCCGAGTTGGACCGTATGGTGGACGGAGGGATCGTGACGCTGGAGCGCGCCCGGGTCATCCTCTACAGGCCTCATGACCAGCCGGAAGACGAACGGTGGCGCGACCGCATCTCGGACGGCGACGACGAAGGCGAAGGATGAAGGCGGCGACGGCGCCGCTGCCCGGCGATGCCGGTGCGGAGGAGAGTGACGGATCCGTGCCCTTCTACAGCATCCTGTTCCCGGACCCGGACGATCCGGGTGTGTCCGGTGGCGAGGAGCCCGATTTCTTCCGCGACCTGAACCTCGATCAGGTTGTCGGTGCCATCACGGCGGATTTCCGGGAGTACGATCTCTCCCCATTCTTCCACGTTCCCCTCAGCGATCCCGACGCCATCGCCTACCGACAGGAGGTCATGCGGGATCTCGGGCAGGATGCCATGCTGCGGGCGATCGGGCGCTTCGCGAAGCATATGCGCGACACGCGTGCGCGGTTGAGCGGAGCCGAAAAAGTCACGTACCCTCTCGCCGCTCAACGGTGGTTCCTGGAGGCGGCCGAAGTCTACTGTCATGCCGCGGAGGTTCTGGACGAGGATCTGGACCGGCTCCATCCCGCGTCACGCGGCCTACGCGCCTTTCACGAGTACCTGTCAGCCTATGTCGGGTCCGCTCCGTTCAATGCGCTGGCCACGGAGGCGAGGAGGTTGACCGCCGAACTGACCCAGATCCGGTACGCGATCCTCATCGACGGCAACACCGTGACCGTCAGGCCCTTCGAAGACGAGGCCGATTACGCCGTGGCCGTGGAGGACACCTTTAGGCGCTTCCGGCAAGGTGCCTCCAAGGACTACCGCGTCGCCTTCCCCAGCCGGGAAGGCGTGAACCATGTCACCGCGCAGATCCTGGAGGGCGTGGCGCGTTCGCATACCGCCACGTTCGCCGCCCTGAAAGCCTTTGGCGTGGAGCATGCCGCGTTCCTGGACAGCACCCTTATCCGGTTCGATCGGGAAATACAGTTCTACGTAGCCTATCTGACTCATGTCGCGAGGTTCAGGGACACCGGCCTCTCGTTCTGCTCTCCACAGGTCTCGCGCACGTCCAAGGCGATCCACGGCAGCGGAAGCTTCGATCTCGCGCTGGCGACCAAGCTCCTCGCGGAGAAGACCCCTGTCGTCACCAACGACTTCTTCCTGGAAGACGGCGAGCGCGTCCTGGTCGTGTCCGGTCCCAACCAGGGAGGGAAGACCACATT
Source organism: Longimicrobiales bacterium (assembly GCA_038259715.1). Classification (GTDB taxonomy): domain Bacteria; phylum Gemmatimonadota; class Gemmatimonadetes; order Longimicrobiales; family Gaopeijiaceae; genus SZUA-318. The sequence goes on along the minus strand of JBBSOM010000004.1, from coordinate 5,170 downwards.
CGCAAGGATGTTTGGCCAGCTCCACTATCTGGGTCGCCTCGGCTGCCCGGTACCCGGCACCGTTGCCCGTCTCTTCCTCGCCGATCACATCTTCACGCACTTCGAGCGGCAGGAGGATGCCACGTCCCTCCGCGGCAAGCTCCAGGACGATCTGGTACGGATCCATCGCATCCTCGAAGATGCGACGGCGAACAGCGTTGTCGTCATCAACGAGATGTTCGCATCAACGACCGTGGACGATGCCGTCGCGCTGAGCAAGATCGTCATGACGAAACTCTTCGCGCTCGGCGGGCTGGCCGTGTGGGTCACCTTCCTGACCGAGCTGGCGTCGCTCGACCGGAGAGCTGTGAGCCTTGTGAGCACGGTGGATCCGGCCGATCCGACGGTGCGCACGTACAGAGTCGACCGGAGACCGGCCGACGGGCTGGCTTACGCCCTCGCGATCGCCCGGAAGTACGGAATCACGTACGACCGCCTGATGGAACGGATGACGACGTGCAACCCCGCCTGATGTACCGGGATCGCGACCTCGATCCACGGTCGCCACTACCACAGCACGAGGCGGCCCTTCGCGAAGACCTCGATCTCGACACGCTGGTGCAGGCCATGGCGGGAAGAGATCCGTTCTTGTCCGACGTGGCGCGGCGTATTGTTCTGGCGGGTCCGCGAAATGACCTCGACACGATCCTCTACCGCCAGGCAATCGTGGAGGACTGCCTGCGTAACGGAGAGGTCGTCCGGGAGCTCTACGCTCTCTCCCTGGAAGCCATCGAGAGCAAAAAGGAGCATTTTCTGAGCTTCTTCGCCAGACATCCGGCGTCGCTCCTCTACGGTTCCGTCGGCACGGTGCGCACGTTCGTGGGCATGCTTCGGAAGTTCAGAAGCGTCGCCGACGTCCATGGCCACCGCTTTGTGTCCGAAGGCTTCACGGCCTTCTTCGCGATGATCGAGGCGGAACTGACCGACGAGTATTTCACCCGTGTCGAAGTGCATCTGGATGCGTTGAACCTCACCGACGGTGTCCTGCTCAGCGCCGAGCTCGGAGAGGGCAACGACGGTGCGAATTACCTGCTCCACCTCGCCCGACACGAGAAGCCGAGGCTGCTGCAACGCCTACTCGGAAAAAGGACGCCCGGGTACACGTTCCGCATCCACGAGCAGGACGAGGCCGGCGCAAGGATCCTCTCCGAGTTGCGGGATCGCGGACTCAACCTGGTCGCCAACGCCCTCGCCCAGTCCACCGACCACATCCTCGGCTTCTTCGAGTTGCTGCGAACCGAGCTGGCTTTCTATGTGGCATGCCTCAACCTCTACGCCGTGCTCGTATCGCTGGACGTACCTGTGAGCATGCCCCGGCCGCAGACGGACGGCGGGCGGGCGTGCCGCTTTCGCGAGCTGTGTGACCCGAGCCTGGCCCTGAGTCTGAGGCGCGGCGTGGTCGGCAACACCGTCGACGCCGACGGGACGAACCTCGTCATCATCACGGGGGCGAACCAGGGCGGAAAGTCGACGTTCCTGCGGAGCGTCGGGGTCGCGCAGTTGATGATGCAGGCGGGCATGTTCGTGGCGGCGGAATCGTTCGAGGCTGAGCTGTGCACCGACCTGTTCACGCATTTCAGGCGGGAGGAAGACGCGGCCATGGAGAGCGGAAAGCTCGACGAGGAGTTCGACAGGATGAGCGAGATCGTGGATGGACTTTCACCCGGTGCGATGGTGCTCTTCAACGAGTCCTTCGCCTCGACGAACGAACGTGAGGGCTCCGAGATCGCGAGGCAGGTCACCCGCGCATTGGTGGAGGCTCACGTGAGGGTATTCTTCGTCACGCACCTGCACGCCTTCGCACGCAGTCTCTTCGACCGGCGGATGGACGGCACCCTGTTTCTTCGTGCTGACCGCTCCGACGACGGGACGCGGACGTTCCTGCTGTCGGCGGGTGAACCCCTGGAGACCAGTTACGGCCAGGACCTGTACCAGGAGGTTTTCGGCGTTGGCGGAGAGGAAGTCGAGGCCGCTGGCTGAGCACCCCGGATCTCCTGGCGCCCCTCGGTGCATACCTTCGCCACCCGGGGCGCAGGCGGAGACACGGAAGCCCAGGAGGCAAGATGCCGCAGTGCATGCGGAAGCGGGTCGCGATTCAGCCCGGACGGTTGGTGGAGGCCGCCCCCCGCAAACGGCTCCTTGGACGCCGCGCTGATCCGCTTGGACGAGCTCGATGCCGGCAGTCGATCCTGTCAGGCATGCCTCGCACGAACCAGGGCCGAACAGGGAGCGGCCGCCTGCCTTCCTTCTCGCTCGAACTCATGGACCCGGCGCCGGAAATGCGTCAAGGCGCACGCCGTGGGGGAGCGAGCCAACCGGTGCGGAGCCACAGCCACCACGTCTCCAGGTCCGGCCAGCGTCGCAGGGTCTGCCGCAACTGCTCGGACAGCGTCCGCCCTACGGGACCGTTGGGATCGTTGGATTCGCTGAGCTTCGCCAGCTCCAACTCGATCGCGGCACGCCAGAGGGAGGAGCCCGGGATCGGGTGCTCGACGCGCCCGGGCACCCACTCGATGATGACGAACGCCGGCTCGTCCGGGTGGGTCCGTGGTCCCACGATGACCTCCAGCGCGGACGACAGAAGGGGAACCCGGTCCACGCCGTCGAGAGATCGGAGCTGTTCAGAAGAGAGCCCGCTCGGAGTGTCTGGAGGACCCGCGGACGCCGACATGAACCAACTCCTTACGCTCGGAGTTCAATACGGGAGTCCTTGTCCGGCTCACCCGGTGCGCCCGGCTTTACACGGGCTCAGGCCAGGCCGAACACCGCCGCTGTCCCGAGGTCCCGCTCGATCTCCAACAGGCGGTTGTACTTGGCGATCCGCTCGGAGCGGCACGCCGAGCCCGTCTTGATCTGCCCCCCCCCCATGGCCACGGCAAAGTCGGCCATGAACGTATCCTCGGTCTCGCCCGAACGATGGGAGATCACGAAGCCCCACCCCGCGCGACGGCACATGTGGATCGCCGCGACCGTCTCCGTCACGGTGCCGATCTGGTTGAGCTTGATGAGGGCCGCGTTGCAGGTCTTCTCCTCGATGGCCCGCGCGATGAAGCGCGTGTTCGTCACCAGGTTGTCGTCGCCTACGATCTGGATGCGATCGCCCAGCGCCGCGGTATGCGCGCGGAATCCATCCCAATCGTCTTCGGCCAGGCCGTCTTCGATGGACACGATGGGGTACTTCTCAACCCACTCCTGATATAGCGCCGTAAGCTCGGCCGATGTCTTTTCGCCCTGGCCGCTTCGGTTCAGGTGATACACCCCGCCGTCGTAGAACGAACTCGCGGCCGGATCAAGTGCGATGGCGATGTCCTCTCCGGGACGGTAGCCGGCAGCCTGGATGGCTTCCACGATCAGCTCGCAAGCTTCTTCATTGCGCTCGACCTGCGGCGCAAAGCCCCCTTCGTCTCCTACGCTCGTGGCGTATCCGTGGCGGGTCAGGATCTTCTTCAACGCATGGAAGGTCTCCGCTCCGTACCGCAGGGCCTCGGCAAAGGAGGGCGCACCCACCGGAAAGACCATGAACTCCTGGAAGTCCAGCCCGGAGTCCGCATGCTTTCCGCCGTTCAGTACGTTCATCATCGGGACCGGAAGGTGTATGGCACCCGAGCCTCCCAGGTATGCATAGAGGGGCAGTCCGCAGCTCTCGGCGGCGGCCTGTGCCACCGCTTGGGAGACGCCGAGGATCGCGTTGGCCCCGAGCCTGGATTTATTGTCTGTGCCGTCGAGCTCGATCATCTCGCCGTCGAGTTCGGCCTGCGCCCGCGGATCGCGGCCCACCAAAGTTGGGCCGATGATCCGGTTCACGTTCTCCACCGCCTTGAGCACTCCCTTGCCGCCGTAGCGAGCCGCATCGCCGTCTCGCAACTCCACCGCTTCATTCTCGCCGGTGGAGGCACCCGACGGCACCGACGACGTAGCGATGACGCCGTCGTCCAGGGCGACGCGGACGCGGACGGTGGGGTTGCCTCTGGAGTCCAGGATCTCGAAGGCATCGACGGCGTGGATCTTGGAGGTCATGCGAAGCTCGTTCCCGGTTTGGGAAGCATCAAGTCCTCAATCTAGGGGTCCGAGCAGTCCCGCTGGTACCCGCAACCCGTGCACACGAGCTTGCAGTGGCGATCGAGCATGGGTGCGCCGCACAGGTCGCAGCGCGGGGTGGTCGACGGAAGGCCGATGCCCGCCGCGCGGTATTGCCGCGAGAGATCGACGTAGTGTTGGCCACCGCGAGCGATCCATTCGGCGGCCGATCCGCCCAGGCTCTTCTTGACCGTGCCGGGGACGCCGGCCACCACCGACCGCCCAGGGATGCGGGCTCCCTCCAGGATGACGGTGTTGGCCGCGAGTACGCACTCCTCGCCGATCTCGGCCTTCTGCAGGACGACGGCGTTCATACCGACCACGGTCCGGCTCCCGATCGTGCAGCTCTCGAACTTGGCGCCATGTCCGACGGTCACCCGCTCACCGACGATGGTGGGCCCCCAGCCGCCGACGTGGACCATACAGTTGTCCTGCACGCTCGCGCCTGCACCGACCACGATTCCGTGATCCGGATCGTCCCCGCGCAGCACGGCCCCGAACCACACGCTGGCCTCGGGGCCGATGGTGACGTCGCCGATGACCACGGCGGTCGGCGCGAGGAAGGCCGTGGGGTGGATCTTCGGTTCCTTGCCGCCGAACGGGAGGATCAGGGCCATCGATGACTACTCGTCCCGGCCGGGCTCAGCACCCACGTCGGCGTTGGCCAGTCGCGTAATTCGTACGCGCAATACCTGTGTGTCGGTCGCGTCCACGACCTCGACACGGACACCCGCGCGCTCGAGGACCTCACCCACTTCGGGCACGTAGCCCATCTCTTCCAGGATGAAGCCGTTGAGGGACCGATGCTCGAGAATGGGCAAGGATACCTTGAACGCTTCGTTGATCTCGCGGAGGTCCACGCCTGCGTCCGCCACCGCCTCGGTTCGGGATAGGCGGACCATGTCCTCTTCATCGAGATCCGTCTCATCCACGATTTCGCCGACCAACTCCTCGAGCACGTCTTCGAGGGTCACGAGGCCGTCGATGCCACCGAACTCGTCCGCCACGATTCCCATATGGGTCCGGCGGGCCTGGAAGTCCCGCAGGAGCATGG
>JBBSOM010000003.1:0-22673 GCA_038259715.1 Longimicrobiales bacterium | reverse complement strand
GATCAACGCTTCACCGACCGGCCGGCGATCACCCCACCAATCCGACGTGAAGTCGCGGCGAAAACGCCCGTGGCCTTGGCGTGCCGAGACCACTGCCTGAGCCCATCGCGTACCTGCTCGATGATTTCCCGCGCACGGTGCGAATCGACGTCGCAAGCCTCAGCCACGCGTAGCATGTCTCGCTCGGCGGGTCGCTCTGCCTCTCCCGCCACTGCCATGGTGTGCTGCCCCCGTGGTCCTTCGGAGAAGACGATGTCGTAGGCGGGTGCCAGCTTCCAGACGCCGTTCCGACCCATCAGGTAGGAGAAGTTCTTCACATGGTCGTCGCGGTTGTGCGACAGCACATTGAACGCCATGCGACGAAACGCTTCCTCGACCTGCCGCTGATCCCTCGTGAGGATGAGCGTTGCCTTCAGAAAGCCCTCGTAGTCCATGGACGGCTCCCGATGGCTTGCGTGCAGGAGGCCTCCGAGTGTGTGCATATGGAGCCGCCGGACGCCCACGCGGTCGAATCGCTCGGATCCGAAGTAGCGGCCGCCGTCTTGCGTCTCGAACAGCCTCGTCGGAGGAATGTCCACGCCGGCCGCGTGCGCCATGAGTGCGTATGCCGCCTCCACCGCGCCGATATCGAGTGCGTCGTCCTTCGCCGGGAACTTGACGAGGAAATGGCGATAGCCCTCGGGCAGGTCAGAAGTACCCGAGACGAAGTGCCCGTCGTTGCCAACCCCTACGAGCACCTTTGGACGCGCGCCGCCCGGAGAGCCGCCCGCGATGCGGAGGGCCGGCAACACATCCTCCGCACTCCCCTCCAATACCCGTTCCGCTTGGCGTGCAAGCACACCCAGGTCGATCTGGAAACGCTCCTCCGCTGCCGTAGCCCTCGGGAGGTGATAGGTCAGTGCACCCATGCCACGCGTGCCTATGTAGGCCAAGCGATCGAGCACGGACACAGTAGCCGGTTCGATTCCCCGCTTCTTGAACTCGCGGTCCATGAGCAGGAGCCCCCATCCGTCAGGTAGGGAGTCATTGAAGACGCCGAACACCTCAGCGTAGCTCCGGTCAGCATGCTCGAAGAGGCCAGATCTCGCGGGGAGCTTGAATGGCGAGATGGGGAGAGCGGCGCTGAGGAATGTGGCGTCGTACTCGAAGTAGAGGCGGCGCTCCTGCTCGGCGAGTGTGCCGACCACAAGCTGTTCACCTTCCCAGTCCAGTCGTACCTCAAGTCTTCGCATCGCGTCGCCTGCCTCGTTTGCGGGTCTGCCGCTCCGCTCGTCGCTCCAGGTCGGCCACAGATCGTGCAGGGGGGGCGGCGAAGAGCTGGTCGAAGCCCGCACGTGCGTCCAGTACCACTGCCAGCTTGAGGAGGCGCTCCAAGGAGACCTTTCCGGTGCGCTCGAACCGGCGGTACGTGGCCAAGGTGAGTCCGGCGCGCTCAGCGACCTCCTGCTGAGTCCATCCGCGATCGAGGCGGACCGCTTTGACCCGGCGGGCCAGCATGCTGGCCATATCCCGGGGCGTTTGAATATCTAGCGGTAACATATTATCATATATTTATGCATATCGACAATAAGAGACTAGATATTACATGTTATGGCCGCAAAAGAACAGGTGTGGACCACCATAAGACCTCACCGGGTACGTACCCCGAAAGGGACACGGCATGAAGCCTGAGGACGACTTCTGGGAGCAGCCGGACGTGGTGGCTCGCTTCGCCTCGAGGGAGGCGGACCACCGTCTGGTGCCGCTGGTGGCGGACATGGCGCCGGGACGGGCGCTGGACGTGGGCTGTGCCGGGGGGCGCAATGCGGTGTTCCTCGCCCGGAGCGGCTGGGACGTGCAAGCCGTTGACGGCAGTGCGGCCATGGTCGCGGAGACGCGGCGGCAGTTGGCGGAGGTGCTCGGGCAGCGGACGGCGGCGGAACGAGTTCATCGGCAACCCATGGACGACCTGTCGCGCTACGGTGATGCTTCCTTCGATCTCGTGATCGGGCTGGGCATCTATCAGAACGCGGACCGCCTATCCGAGTGGCATCGCGCGGTGGCCGAGACGGCGCGGGTGCTGAAGGTCGGGGGCCTTCTCCTACTGGCCCACTTCACTCCGGACGTGGACCTGACGGGCTCCGGTGTCCAGGCAGTGCCGGGCGAGCCGCACGTCTACGCGGGTATGCCACGGGGGCGGGGTGTGCTGTTCGACGCAACGGACCTGGAAGAAGCCCTCGCCGAACACGGTCTACACCCCGTCACACCGAGCGAGACCGTGGTGGTGCCGACGGAGACGGGACAGCGGGCCACGGTGAACGCGCTGCTGCGGCGCGCGGGGTAGCCAAGTCCTCGGGTGAGGGAGCGACCTTCTCAACCCTTCTTCATCGACAGGCCAATGCGTTTCCGCTCGATGTCCACTTCCAGTACGCGCACACTCACATGCTGGCGCACGCGCACGACCTCGTTCGGGTCCTTCACGTAGCGATCCGCGAGCTGGCTCACGTGGACGAGCCCGTCCTGGTGCACGCCCACGTCCACGAACGCGCCGAAGGCGGTCACGTTCGTGACGATGCCGGGCAGAACCATTCCGGGCCGCAGATCCTCGACCCCATGCACGTCCGCGAAGGAGAAGGTTTCGAACGCCGGGCGCGGGTCGCGTCCCGGGCGCGCCAGTTCGTCCAGGATGTCGTCCAGCGTGGGGCGACCCACCCCCTCCCCGAGATATCGCTCCGGGTCGATGTTCCCGCGGCGTTCGGGGTCGCTCAGCAGATCCGCCACCGTGCACCGTTGGTCTTTCGCCATGCGTTCGACCAGGGCATAGCGCTCCGGGTGAACGGCACTGGCGTCCAGCGGGTGTCTTCCGTCCGCGATCCGCAGAAAACCCGCTGCTTGCTCGAACGCCTTCTCGCCGAGGCGGGGCACCTTCATAAGGTCCCGGCGTGTCCGGAAGGCACCGTTATTTTCGCGCCACCGCACGACGTTTTTCGCGAGCGTCGGCCCCAGACCCGCGACGTACGTGAGCAACGACGGACTCGCCGTGTTCAGCTCCACCCCGACCGCATTCACGCAGGTCATCACGGTGTCGTCGAGCGCCGCCTTGAGTGCGGTCTGGTCCACATCGTGCTGGTACTGGCCGACGCCAATGGACTTCGGGTCCAGCTTGACCAACTCCGCCAAGGGATCCTGGAGGCGGCGTCCGATGGAGACGGCGCCGCGCACGGTCAGGTCGTGATCCGGCAGCTCTTCCCGGGCGACCTCGCTCGCACTGTAGATCGATGCGCCTGCTTCGTCCACCATGACGACGGGGAGGCCCGTACCCAGCGTCTGCAGGAAGGCCTCGGTCTCGCGTCCCGCCGTCCCGTTTCCGACGGCGAAGGCATCGGGCCCGAAGCGGCTCAGCAGGTCCCGGACCGTCCGCTCGGCTTCGTCGCGCCCCCTTTGGTTCAGGGTCGGGAAGATCGTCGTGTTGTGGAGAAGCGCGCCGTGGGCATCCAGCGCCACCACCTTGCACCCCGTACGGAAGCCCGGGTCGACGGCCAGGACGCTCTTGCCGCGTAGCGGCGGCGACATGAGTAGCTCACGGAGGTTCGTCACGAAGATTCGGATTGCGTCTGCGTCGGCCCGCGCCTTCGCCTCGTTCAGCGCCTCGCGCTCCAGGCTCGGCAAGAGCAGACGCTTGTAGCCGTCTTCGAGGGCCAGAGCCACCTGGTCGGTCGCAAAGCCACTGCCCCGGAGATAGCGGCGTCTCAGGCGCGACAGGGCGTCGACTTCGTCCGGCCGGGCCTGCACCCTCAAGAAGCCCTCGCTGCTCCCGCGCAGGATGGCGAGAATGCGGTGCGACGGCGCCCGCGCGAGCGGCTCCGACCAGTCGAACCAGTCCCGGAACTTCGCCGCTTCCGCCTCCTTCTTCTTGACCAATGTGGCCGACAGCAGTGCGCGGCGGACGAAAAGGTCCCGCAGCTCGGTGCGCACACCCGCGTCCTCGCTGACGTCTTCCGCGATGATGTCGCGGGCGCCGGAAAGGGCCGCCTCCGGGTCCTCGAAGGACGAGAGGTCGATGCGCGTGCCCGTCTGCGCGAGCAGCTCCTTCGCCAGCGGTTCGAGTCCCGCCTCGCGTGCGGCCATCCCGCGGGTGCGGCGCTTGGGGCGGTACGGAAGGTAGAGGTCCTCCAGGGCATTCAGCGTTTCCGCCTGGGAGATCCGGCGGCGGAACGCCTCGTCGAGGAGCCCCCGCCCCTCCAGCGAAGACAGGATCGCGTCGCGGCGTTTGTCGAAGTCCGCGAGATGCGCCAGCCGGTCGCGCACGGCCGCGACCTGCACCTCGTCCAGGGAGCCCGTGGCCTCCTTGCGGTAGCGCGCGATGAACGGGATGGTTGCCCCGCCGGCGAGGAGTTCGGCGGTCGCGCGCACCTGCTGCACGGTCGCACCGAGTTCTTGCGCGATGGTCGGGGCGTAGTCGGGGGCGCTCGCGGGCATACGATTCTCTCGAGGTGGCGGGTCGGTGTCCTACCCCGCCAGTTCCGTCAGTGTCTCGGTCGACAGATCGTAACCATGACACGACGTAAGTGACTTGTAGTCACACGTCACAATACACTTGTGAAAATGCGTCAGCAGGGCGAGGCGTTGTGTCAGGCGCCGCGCGACTTCTTCGAGCGGCACCCGGTTACAGCCCAGGTGGTGCTCGCGAGCATACGGGACGCGTCCGATGTGCTCGCCGTGTTGCTCGAGCGTGGCAGCTCAGTGTGGTCGCCGGACCTGGTGGAACGCGTCCGACATGGGGGCTGGGATCCCCGGCAGAGCCAGCGTGACGAGACCAGCCGCACGCTCTCGCTGCGCGTGGCTACTACCGAGCGTTCGAGCGAGTGAAGGCCGCGCTCAACGAGATCCTCCACGGTGCCACTCCGGCTGCAGTGGTCCGTGAGGCGCACAGAGACTGGTACGGCGAGTTGTTCCAGCCGGCCGTGGCCGCGGGACTGCTGGCTCCGCAGGATCTAGCCGGCTACCGGAACCGGCCAGCCTTCATCCAGGGTTCGCGTCACGTCCCGCCTCGGGCGGAGGTCGTGCGCGACGCCGTACCCGCGCTATTCGACCTGCTGGACCAGGAAGAGGACGCGGCGGTCCGCGCCGTTCTGGGCCATTGGATGTTCGGCTACATCCACCCCTACCCGGACGGGAACGGCCGCATTGCACGCTTCCTCATGAACATGATGCTCGCCTCGGGCGGGTATCCCTGGACGGTGATCCGGGTGGACGATAGGGAGGCCTACATGGCGGCTTTGGAACGAGCCAGCATTGGCCAGGATGTGACTCCCTTCGCGGCGTTTATCGCGGAGCGCGTGACGGCGATGAGGAACGCTGTCTGAGGGCTGCGGTGGGCCGGTGCCCATCCTCATGCCGCGAGAGCCGCGCCTTTCAACCTACGTCCTCGATTCGGGCGGGAGCACCGATCCAATATCCCTGTGCGAAGTCCACGCCGATCTCGCGGATCGCTTTCATGATCTCGTCGCTCTCGACACACTCCGCGACCGTAATCTTGCCCATGACCTTACCCACGTCATTGATGGAGCGGACCAGGGCCAGGCCTACCTCGCTATCCATAGCGCTCTTTATGAATGCCCCGTCGATCTTCAGGAAGTCCACGGGTAAGGTCTTGAGATAGGCGAAGGAAGACAGTCCGCTCCCGAAATCATCCAACGCGAACCGACATCCGCGCGCTCCGAGCTCCCGCAAGAAGGTCAAGGCCCTCGAGAGATTGGCGATCGCCGCAGTCTCTGTGACCTCGAAGCAAATCCTGTCCAGGGGCATTCCGAGGGTATTCAACTGATCCTGGACGTACGCCAAGAACCCTTCATCCGCCAAAGAAGCGCCCGAGAGGTTGATGGAACACAACCGCAAGCGTTTCATGAGCATCGGATTGCGGTTGAGCCAGTTGAAGGCGGTGCCGATGACCCATCGGTCGATCTTCCGAGAAAGTCCGAAGCGCTCGGCCGCCGGCAAAAAGCTCCCCGGTAGAATGATCGCCCCTTCTTCGTCAACCAGACGCAACAGTAGTTCAAAGTGCTCTCCCTCATGCGAGCCACTCTCGACCGCCACAATCGGTTGTGACCACAGCTCGAAGCGGTCTTCTTCCAACGCCTGGTTGAGACGCGCCACCCATCGCGCCTCGCCGTGACGCTGGACGACGCCCGTGTCGTCGACCTGGTAGGCGTGAAGCCGATTACGCCCTTGCTGCTTCGCAGTGTAGCAGGCGCTGTCCGCTGCGCTCAAGAGCGCTGACATGCTCTTGCTCTCTTCGGTTATGGTCACCAGCCCGATGCTCACCCCGATGCTGAAGACCTGGTCCTCCCAGACGAAGCTAGAATCTGAGATCACTCGGCGTACGTTCTCCGCAACCCGACTCCCTTGTTGGAGCGTGCAATGCTCCAGCAAGAGCCCGAACTCGTCGCCTCCGAGACGGGCGAGGGTATCACGCCGCCTCACGGTATCGGACATCAGGCGCGCCACTTGGCGGAGCAGTTCGTCGCCCGCCATGTGGCCGCAGGTGTCGTTGACGATCTTGAACTGGTCCAGGTCCCCATAGCAGAGGACGTGCTGGCCGCGCCCCTGACGAGCCGTTTCCAGGGCCCGTTCCGTCCGTCTCTCGAATTCGCGGCGATTGACGAGCCCGGTCAAGTCGTCGTGGGAGGCCTGAAAGGAGAGCACGTCCTCTAACTGTCTACGCCTCGTGACGTCGCTGATCACAATCCGGAGCCTGAGGCCGCTCTCGTCGCCAATCCCGACGGGCGACGAGTCCAATTCGGCCCAGAACGGCTCAGCCCCGGTGCGAAGCAGGCGCAACTGGACCGCGTCCTGTTTCTTCCACTTCAGGATCCTGCGCCGATGTTTGTAGAAGTCGTCCTGGGAGGACGGAACGATGAAGGCTGTGATCGGCTTCCCGACCAGATCCTGACGCGCGACGCCGAGCATATCGGCCAGCGTGAGATTCGCCTCCAGGAACAGGCCTTCGGGACTGACGGTCGCATATCCGACGGGCGCGAGATCGTAGAGTTCCCAATACCGGTTTCTCGACTGGGCCAAATCCTCGTGGGCCCGGCGAAGTTCTTGGTTCTGCGTCTCCAACTCGGTCTGGTGGCTCCACAAGTCTTCCACCAGCCTGCGGACCTCGTCATCGGACAAGTTTTGGAGCCGCGCTGCATCGCCGGCTCTTCGCTGGTCCAACCCGCGTGCGCGGCGCCCCGCGTCCGCCCCGTTCACCGACAACATCCGTTTGCGTACATCGGTCCGGCCTCCTCGATTGGCGCCCCGCGGCACCATGCGGTCGCGCTCCACAACTTCCAGCTCGAGCCGAGTGGATCGCGGTTCGTTCTTGCCTGTTGGACAGGGAGGAAACGAGAGTAACTTCACTCTTCGTTACCCTTCGCTCCGAAGGGGGGCTCCCAACGTAACGAACCAAACGTATCCGGAATCGCGCGGCTTGTCGAACCGCTAAGTCCAGTGTGCGCCAAGCTCGACATCCCGGTGAGAGACGCATCAGCGCCCGATCCTCGGTTGCGATTATAGGCAAAACATCCCACTTTCTCGCAGAGGCTGACGCTTCCTTTCGCATAACGGAAAAGTAACCAGGAATGCCGAAGAAGAAGGCACCGCCCGCCGGGAAGGAGCCACCGTTCTCGGCGAAGAAGCCGCCGGCCAGGAAGGCGCGGACGCCGGCCGCCCGGCCGAGTTTCCCGATCGTCGGGATCGGCGCCTCGGCCGGGGGCTTGGAGACTCTGGAGACCCTTTTCAAGGCCATGCCCCCCGACTCGGGTATCGGTTTCGTTCTGGTCGTCCACTTGGATCGCACGCACGTCAGCATGCTGCCGGAATTGTTACAGAAGTACACGCCGATGCCGGTCCGTCAAGTGGAAGACGGAATGCTCGTCGAGCCGAACCATGTGTACGTGATCCCGCCGAACAAGGATCTCACCATCGTGCATGGCACATTGCACCTGACGGAGCTCGTCGAGCCTCGCGGTGCCAAGTTGCCGATCGATTCGTTCTTCCGCTCACTCGCTCAGGACCAGGGCACCAGCGCGTCCGGCATCATCCTCTCCGGGACCGGTACCGACGGGACGCTCGGCGTGAAAGCGATCAAGAGCAGTGTCGGCATGGTGATGGTCCAGTCCGAGGAGACGGCCAAATATGGTGGGATGCCGCGAAGCGCGATCGCTACGGGGGTCGTGGACTATGTTCTCGCTCCGGATCAGATGCCCGAACAACTGATCAGGTACACGCGCCACGCGACCGGCGAAGCTGCCCCCAGAGTCGTTCCGCCGGACGGACCGCTACCGGCGGCTTTGCAGAAAATCTTCGCGGTTCTTCGCGCCCGAAACCAGCACGACTTCTCGCTCTACAAGAAGAACACGGTCTGCAGGCGAATCGAGCGACGAATGAACGTTCATCAGATCGACGATATCGCGGGCTATGTCCGCTATCTGCAGGAAAGCGATCGTGAAGCCGATGCCCTCTTCAAGGAGTTGTTGATCGGGGTTACGAACTTCTTTCGGGACCCGGAGGCATTTCGAGTTCTGCAGGACGAGGCGTTGCCGGCAATACTCGAGGCGAAGCCCAACGACTATTCGGTCCGCATATGGGTGCCCGGGTGCGCCAGCGGGGAGGAGGCCTACTCCGTGGCCATTCTGCTCGACGAGGGTATGGAGCGACTAGGCCACCGGCACGCCGTGCAGATCTTCGGGACCGACCTGGATCCAGACGCGATCGCGGTGGCGCGGACCGGTACCTATCCTGCGAGCATCACCGCGGACGTCGAAGCGAAGCGCTTGGAACGCTATTTCGCCGAGCAAGATGACGGCAAGTACCGGGTGATCAAGCGGATCCGCGAGATGATCGTCTTCGCCCAGCAGAACGTCATCACGGACCCGCCGTTTACGACGCTGGACCTGATTTGTTGCCGCAACCTGCTCATCTATCTGGAGCCAGAGCTCCAGGAGCGACTACTCCGGACGTTCCACTACGCTCTGAAGAGCGACGGGGTGCTATTCCTCGGCTCCTCGGAGACGATCGGTGCGTCTTCGAAGCTGTTCCACACGGTTCACAGGAAGTGGAGGATCTTCCGCCGCAAGCCATCGACCAGAACGGAAATCCCAGTACACGTACCGATGCCGTCCGAACCCTACAAGGGTCGCGACCTGGCGGCGCCAAGGGCGGTTCAGCGCGCCGAGGAGTTGAGCGCGCTTCAGTTGGCTGAAGTCATTCTCCAACAGAGCGACGCGCCGCCGTGCGCAATCATCAACGACGCGTTGGACGTGGTCTACATTCACGGACGTACCGGCCGATTCCTGGAGCCGGCTGAAGGGAAAGTCAGCGTGAACATCCTGGCGATGGCTCGCGCGGGACTGAGGAACGAGTTGGCCGATGCGATTGGGCACGTCGCCGCGGACAAGCAGGAGAAGGTGCTGAGAGGCCTGAGGGTGGAGCACAACGGGGGGCACGTGGTCGTGGACGTGTCAGTCAGGCCGGTTCTCACACCCATGACAATCCACGGTCTGATGATGGTCGTGTTCGAGGAGAGGCCAGCTTCGTCGGAAATGTCTGCTGTCAAGAAGGTACGGGCCAAGGGCATCGAAGAGCTCGAGCAGGAACTGCACCGCAGCAGACAGAGCCTGCAGAACACCATCGAGGAGCTCGAGACGTCGAACGAGGAGTTCAGGTCCGCCAACGAGGAGCTACAGTCGACCAACGAGGAGCTGCAGAGCACGAACGAGGAGATGGAGACTTCCAAAGAGGAGTTGCAGTCGCTCAATGAGGAGTCGGTTACGGTCAACGCGGAACTCCAGGCCCGGATCGACGAATTGTCCGAGACCACGGACGACATGAAGAATTTGTTGGACAGCACCGACATCGCGACGCTCTTCCTGGACACGGAGATGCGAATCAGGCGCTTCACGCCTTCGGTGACCAAGATCATTTCCCTGACCGCCGCGGATATCGGCCGCCCCATTCATCACTTCGCCTCAGCGCTCATCGACACCGACCTCACGGGACTGGGCCAGCAGGTACTCGACGATCTGATCGTGCGAGAAGCCGAAGTGGAAGGCGAGAATGACCGTCTCTTTACCCTGCGTGTGCGGCCCTACCGGACGGTGATGAACGTCATCGACGGGGTCGTCATGACGTTTACCGACGAGACCGCGCGGAGGCGGGCCGAACAGGAATTGCGCGAGAGCGAAGCGTTGCACCGCTTGCTCTTCGAGAACGCCAGCGTGGGCATCGGCTACTACACCACGGACGGCAAGATCATCGCCGCCAATACGTTGGCCGGCACGCACCTCGGTCTCACCACCGACCTGGTGCCCGGGAAGACGCTCCCTGCGGTGTTGGGGACCGAAGCCGCGAAGGTGTTCCACGACCGAATCCTCGAGGCGGCCCAGTCTGGAAACACGAGGGTGTCCGAGGATCAGGTCGCGGGATCTGGGGGGAGGCGCTCGATTGTTTCGACGATCGCGGTCCTTCAGGACCCGGACATGAAGAGTGGCGGTGTTCTGGTCGTCACCGCGGATAAGGACGATTCGAAGGCGGGGGCCGTCGAGACGACGTGAGCGTGCGTTGAGGATCGGACCATAGGAGCGTTCCTGCGACGGCTCCCGGCTCGCGGCGCCTCAGGCGAGGTCGTCGGGGCCGACGCGCACCACCAGCTTGCCGAAGTTGCGTCCCACGAGCATCCCGATGAAGGCTTCGGGCGCGTTTTCCAAGCCCTCCACCACGTCTTCGCGATAGTGTAGCCGGCCTTCGGCTACCCAAGGGCCGACAGTCTCGAGGAAGTCGCCGTAGTGGTCGCCGTAGTCGTCGAAGATGATGAATCCCTGCATGCGGATCCGCTTCCGCAGCAGTGTGCCGGTCAGGAGCGGGGTGCGGTCGGGTCCGGGCGGAAGCTCGGTGGCGTTGTAGTTGGCGATCAGGCCGCACAACGGGATACGTGCCTTGGCATTGAGCAGAGGCAGCACGGCGTCGAAGACCTTGCCGCCGACATTCTCGAAGTACACGTCGATGCCGGCCGCGCAGGCGTCCTCGAGCCGTTCGGCCATGTCGTCCTCGTGGTGGTCGATGCAGGCGTCGAAGCCCAGCGTGTCGACCACGTAGTCGCACTTTTCCCTGCCGCCGGCGATGCCGACCGCGCGGCAGCCCAGTTGCTTGGCGACCTGCCCGACCACCGAGCCGACCGCGCCGGAGGCGGCTGCGACCACCACGGTCTCGCCGGCCTTGGGATGGCCGATGTCGGTCAGACCCATGTAAGCGGTGAAGCCGGGCATGCCGAGGATGCCCAGTGCCCAGGAGGGCTTCATCTTTGCCGGATCCAGCTTGCGGAGGCCCCTGCCGTCGGAGGTCGCATGGTCCTGCCATCCGGTCTGGGCCAGCACCCAGTCCCCGGCGGAATACCTGGGATGACGGGAAGCTTCCACGCGGCACACCGTGGCGCCGACCATCACGCTGCCGACCTCCACCGGGTCCGCATACGACGGCGCGTCGCTCATGCGTCCGCGCATGTATGGGTCGAGCGACAGGAATACGGTGCGCAGTAGAAGCTGGCCGTCATCGGGTTCGGGCGCCGGTTGGCGCTCGAGGCGAAAATCGTCCGGAGTCGGCGCGCCGTCGGGGCGGGCGGCGAGGACGATGCGACGGTTGTTACCGGAGGTCTGGGACATGGAAGGTCCTCATGGAGTCGGCGGAATGAACACGTCTCACGGATGCCGGCACGCGGACGGGCGATGGGCCAACAGCCACGATGGCGGCGGCATCAGGATACACCCGAGGACGAGCGGCGTGTCCGCATGGGTGGCGGCTTTCGGCACGCACAGGGTCAACGCAGAAGGATCACCGCACGATGACGAGCGTCCTGCGCATCACGTCGAGCCGCTCGAGAAGGCTGTGCCTGTCGAAGGCGGTCCTGGCGCCGGGCGGGTAGTTCTCGATGACGGTCCAGTGGATGAAGTATCGGACCGCGAGGCATGGATACGTGTCCGGAATCGCGTAGACGGTCTCGTCGTAGCGGTTGCCCATTGCCGCGTCCGTCCGGTGTCCGACTGAGTAGGCGGTGCCGTCGAGCGTTTCATCCGACGCGGCCGTGCCCCTCGGGAGGAAGAGATTCGCGGTGCAGCGATCGGTTCGCGCGATCTCCTCGACGCTCAGATAGCTGCCGGCCGAGAGGTTCGAGCCTTCGGCGCGGGAGGCGGGGATCGTGAAGGAAACGCCCGTGATGTCCTTTCCTGGTCCGAGCGCCTGGTAGCGATACGTGGTGTCCACGGTCCAGCCCGAAGGGTAGCGGATCGAGAATCCCATCGCGTCGCTCTGGGAGTCGCTCTGGGAGTCGCTCCGGAACAGCTGCGGCAGGCCGCCCGGATCGACTGCGACCGGTTCGCTCGCCCCGGCGGCGGTATTCCGAACGGGAGGGCTCGGCCAGGGTCGCCAAAGCAGTACGCCGATGGAGACGCCGGCGGCCAGGAGCAGGACGGCGGCGACGACGACCACGCCTTTCTTCATGCGAGCCTGCCGTGGGGTGCGGGACGGGACGGTGCGAAGCCGGCGGTTGCCACCGATGACGAAGAACTTCTCCGTTCCTCAGTCTTCGCGCTCCTCGTCCTCCGAGGCGGAGTCGTGGTCCCACGCTTCGTTGCGCTCCTGCACCTTCTTCAGGGCGTGCGAGGCCTCCTTGGCCGTGTCGTATGGGCCGAGACGCTCTTCGTTCGGGCAGCCATCCTCGTTCTCCACCGCGTGGTGCGTCACACAGAACCAATATTTATCCTCGCTCATTTCGTTCACTCCTCCCAGCGTTACGCGACGCACGCGACCGGCCCTGTGGGGTGCGAGTCCGGCGCACGACTTCCTCGCTCCTTCAGGGGAGGTCGGATGGCCCGATCGGGCGATGTTACCGGACCGACACTGGTCCTATGTTCAAACTGATTGTAGTGTCTCAACAGTTCTGTAGCATTCGCGGGGCGCCGCAGCCGCTCAGCGTCGTCGCTCCTCTCCGGACCTGGTCGTAGGGTCTGTCCGTTCGCTCAACCGAGTGAGGTCACCATGTCTACCAATACGCTCATCATCATCGTGGTACTCGTCCTGTTGTTCGGTGGTGGTGGCTGGGGCTGGTCGCGCCGCGGCCGCTGACGGCATGCGGTGCGCTGGAGAAGGCGCCGGGGTTCGAACGCGGCTGAACCGCGGTCGCTGGGTGAGCCGGGTGCAGCGCTACCCGACCGTCGTAGCCGATAGCGGCCGTAAGTGCCTCTGTGCCGCCTCGGGACCGTGACTGGCTGGATCAGCTCCGAGCGCCCTCACGCGCACGCTCCGGCCTCGCTCACCTGGCGCCTGCAGTGGAACCGGCGTTCCAGGCGTTCGACCTGCCACGTACCTTCTACGCGCACCATGTGCGCGCGCAGGTCCCGCCCCGCGACGGCATCATCCTGTAGCCCCCACTGAAGGACCACTCCCACCGCCTGGTCGGAATCCGGCGCCCACACGCGCATCGTCTGCTCCCAGACCCCCTCACCGAGCAGGTCCATCCACCCGAGCGCTCCGACCAGGTTGGCGAGCGCCGCGCCGGGGCTGTCAGGAGGAGGGACCTCGGGGGGAGCGGACGGTGGTGAGTACGGGATCTCCTCCCACGGCGTCGTCCCCGGCTCGTAGCCGAGCGAACTGGAAACGCCCTGGCGCAGTAGCTCCAGCCTCGGCTGCTCCTCCAGGCCCTCGCGCGTCCATTCGGTCGATTCTGGGGCCTCGCTGCTCTCGCTCACAGGGCCGCAGGCGGCGCTCAGTGACGCGAGCGCGACCGTCCACGCCATGAGGCGCCGGACGCGACGACGCTGCTCCGGCCTGTGTGCGCTGAAGTCCGGTCGCGGCTCAGGCATCCGACGGATGGTCCTCCCAGAGCGGGTGATCGCCGCCGTGGCGGGCCCGCATCAGGTCCTCCACCTCCTGGATCACCTCGAGCTTGCGAACGTTCTTGCCGGGACAAGCGTGGGTCGTAGCCGCGTCCTCCCGGTGCAGCCGCATGGTGTGCGGGTCGAGACCGAGGACTGCCGACAGCGTGGCCATGGCCGCGACCGCGTTGGATCGGACCTGGCGCCCGCGCCCGGTATCGAAGTCCTCCTCCTCGTAGTTGCCAAGCATCTCGACGCCGAGAGCGATCTTGTTCCAGCTAGGCGAGTGCACCCCCGATACCGTGAGCGGCGTGAACACCCAGATGGCATGGTCGTCGACGAACAGGTGCGGACCGGCACTCCATTTCTGCGAGTCCCGGTAATAGGCCTCCAGCCCCTTCATGTGGGTCTGGTTGAAGCCATTCGGGCGCTGCGCGAGGGAGGGGACGGCGGTGTTGTGCAGCACGATGAATTGCGGTCGCCACGCATCCCATCTCAGGCCGTGGCAGTAGGAGTCGAATTTCTCCTGCACGAAGGTCTCGCCGACAATCCCTTTCCAATTCGCCATGCTGAGCGCCTTTGGTGTGGTTGATTCCCCAAGCTGGGCCCGATCGCTTGCAGGCATGATGCTGGACAGGAGCCGTGCACGGCAAGATGAATGGCATGCGGGGCACCCACACGCCGACCCGGGTTGGATGCTGCCGATCGAGGCCCGACGCTGCGCAGGGCCATGCTCGCTACAGCCAGCATGGAACCGGACGCGGTACGTCTGCCTTCACGGAGTCCCCACTCCGAAGCGCGATCAGGGTTTGGCGGAGTCAGTCACCCGCGTAGATATGACGTCGCCCCACGGCGCCGTTTCTCTTGTGGATGGCCAAAGCGCTCGGGCCGTGCTCACGGGCGAACTCGCGGGCAGCGGACACCGCACGTCGCTTGCTTTCATGACGCGCTATAGGTTCCTCTATGCCTTCTTGGCGAAGCACCCACCCACTGTCGCCGTCGGACTCGACGTGCAAGGCGATCCCGTCGGAGGTTGCGTGGCGCCGTGTGGTGAGCCATAGGGCGGCGCCCACCGCCGTGGCCGCCACCAGGCCTGCGGCCGTTGCCGTCTTCGGGTTCTCCTTCACCGACTTGCTCACCGTCATGGCCATCTTCTCCGCCGGGGTTTCCTTCTTCATAAAAGCCATCAATCCTCCTTTACGTAACAGCGATTGGGACGCAGGCCGGAATATTGGGCTGACTCCCAATACATGGGGCGCCTATCGTAGGCGAGACCATTACCCTCCGGCCCGGTGGGCAGTTCCGGGTATCCACGACCCTTGTACGGCGCGGCCAGGGTCGTACGAGCGCGGCGATGGAGATGCCGGCGGCCAGGAGTAGGCCGGCGGCGACGAAGACCAAGGGTCTCTTCATGCGAGCGTGCTCCGGGTGTGCGAAACGGGGCGGTGCTAATCCGGCGGGGTCGGGATGGCAGTGTGAGTCACAATGTGACTCTACAAGGATGGAGCGATGTCGCCTGAATCCCTCGCCGAGTTCGAATTCCTCGTCATGCTGGCCACGCTCCGGCTCGTACGCGGTCACAGCCAACATCCTGCATCCCATGCTCCCGTTTCCGGACGGCGACAGGATGGTGGGGATCGAGGACTGGAACGCCGCTACCCAAGCCGACGCCGGGGTCCTGGGGACGACGCTCTGAGAAGCTGATCTCTGGCGTTGTGCATGGCGCAATAATGTTGTTGCATATGAGTCAATGTTACAGTTGCGTGTCGGTCATCGTGGGCGTACCGTTGGAGCGGCGAAGGAACGCTGGAGGTCATCACGGGGACCGGGTTCGCCTACACCCGCGCCGACGGGGTGGCGGTGATTCCGATCGGGACGCTCGGTCCGTAGTCTACCGGCCCGGCCGGTGTGATTCGGGACTCTGGCCCCAACCAGACACCCCGCCTGAGGCCGAAACCTGGGCCTGCGAGGACGCTCCTGGCGCGTCGGGTCAAACCAGCGACCCGCCGCTACGCAGTGGTCGTCGGATTGATCAATCGCTCCGCGAGTGATGGTGCACCCAGCCGAGGCTGGGATGCTGACGATCCTGCCCGGTCTTCGTCTTGCTATGTCCGGCCAATGGCCGTACACTATTGGCGTGGGAACTTCAGTCTGGAGGGGGTAGGATGACCACTCGCAAGGCGACTCGTCAGCGCTCCGAACGCGTCGAAGCCCGTGTCACGCCTGTGCAGAAGAAGCTCCTGGAGCGGGCGGCAGCCCTCGAGGGCCGCTCGCTGACGGATTTCGTGGTGAGCAGTGCCCAGGCGGCTGCCGCGGAAACGATCTCCCGGCACGAGCTGATGGAGCTCACACCTGATGATCAGGACGTCTTCGTGGCGGCACTTCTGAAGCCACCGGTCCCGAACAAGACGTTACGCGCGGCCGCCGCGCTTTATCGCGTCGCGCTGGAGCAATGAGGCCGGTCGGGGACGAACTGCTGTCGCAGCCGATCGTCCCCCTCCATGACTCACACGACCGGCGGTCATTTCACTGCGGCGTCGAGCCGCTTGACCGCTACCTGCACGTTCAGGCTGGGCAGGACCAGCGGAGGCGTATGGCCGCCTGCTTCGTACTGCACCATGCGGCGCGATCGAGGATCACGGGCTACTACACGTTGTCTGCGTTCTCTGTGATCGGTGAGGCCCTTCCGGACGCGCTCCAGAGGAAGCTCCCGAAGTATGGACAGATACCATGCACGCTCCTCGGCCGCCTTGCGGTGGATGCGGAGTCCCGCGGGTTGGGTCTGGGGAGGCACTTGCTTCTCGACTCGTTGCACCGGGCGCTGATGCATTCCGGCGAGGTCGCATCCTGGGCGGTGATCGTGGACGCCAAGGACGAGGCTGCGGAACGATTCTGGTCCCGCTACGGCTTCATGGCGTTCCCGCACGCGCCGCGGCGGCTCTTTCTGCCGATGGCGACGATCGCGAACCTCTTTCGTTGAACGGCGCCTCAAGACCGGAGGGGGAACGCCGGTTGGGCCGGGGTGCGGCAGGCGGTCTCATTGCCCCCGGCGCCCTACACGATCCTGTCTCGACGTGTGAACGCTCCGAGTCCACGCATTTGACAGGCTCGCCACGGACCGACCGATCTCAGCGGACGGCGCGTACGAATCGAGCAGAACACCGTCTTCCAATGCTGCGAAGAAGCTAACGTGCCGCTCGCCGCAGCGTGATGCCTCCGGTGGAGCACAACACGGCCCAGCGTGGGAACTACCGAGCCGAGGTCCTCATATCGACCGACTCGCCAACAAGAGCGCCGATGCGGGGCTTGCTGCCGATCATATCCCATGATCACCGCCGCATCCTGCACGTCAACGTCACGACCTCGCCCTCCGCTCAGTGGACCGCCCAGCAAGTCGTCGAGGCCTTTCGCTCCCGGGGTTGCCCCGATGCCTCGAATGACGTTATCAAAATTCAGCCGCTTGAGTTAGCGATAACTGGCCGCAAGAATTAGCACAAACTAGCCGCAAGCGGTAGCATGAATGAACGGGCGAATGTTGCAGGCGATCCGACAGGAGGGATTGTGGCTGACGACAACCCGGAGCAGGCGACCCCGCGCGGCGAAGCGCTCGCCTGGTGGAAGGGGCGGGCGGATGCCGGGCAGTACGTAGGCCCCAAGTCGGAACTACCTTCGCCTCCGGCCCTGCGCGTACTCCGTGCCGAAGCGCTCATCGAGGAGACGCCGGGTGGTTGGGGCTGGGTGCTGCTCGGCCGCGAGCGGCCTAACGGGGCCGAGGCGCTGCTGCACAACTACTGGCCGCTCGTGGGCGTTCTCCTGGCCGAGTACGAGCCGGCGGAGATCTATCGCATCTCGGCGGTTCGGCTCCACTCAGGTGATACGACGGTGCCAGCCGAACTGTATGTGCGGCATAGCGCGAACCGCAGCCGCTATTCGGTCGCGCTAGCGGATGGCGTGAATGTCACGTTGACCCCCGACGAGAATCTGCCGTCCGAGCCGACAGAGATGGAGATCGCCGGGATCATGCTGCCCGTGAGCTCACCTGAGCGGACGTTGGTGTCGTTGCCACTCGGTGACGTGCGAGAACATCTCGAGCCGGTCCTGGCCTGGCTGCGCAGCCTGGTGGTCGCCCGGCCCGTGCTTGAAGCCGCCTATGCGGCCAATCCTCGGCATGTGCTGGTGGCTCGGCTCGGGCACCTGGCCCAAGACCTCGGCAACCGTCGACTTGCGGAACAGATCGAGCAGGCACTCTCGGCGCACCATGCCCACCACGTCAGCCGAACCGACACTGGGGTCGGCTCGCGGATCGTGGTGCCCGCCTATGTGACATCACACGAGTCGACGCGTGATCCGGGCCTTGACCGGCTGCAGGCTCGACTCGCCCATGCAGCCGAAGTCGTGCATGCCCATGTCGCCGAGACGGAGAGCGGCATCGAGCGGTTGGGCGAGGGCGCTGTGCTCGGCCGCACCCGAGCTGCAAAGCTGGAGGACACCTACCACTCGACAACCATCGAGGGGTACCATATCACGCGCGAAGAGGTCCAGGCGGTCGTCGAAGGACGGCCGTATCAGGGACGCACGCCGGAGGAGATCGAGCGGCTGATGGCGCTGCAGGGCTACTCGCGGGCGTTCGACCGCACGCTCGTCCTGGTCCGCGACGCGCTTTCGGGCGACGGCCCGACGCTTGGCGAGTCAATGATCCTGGACCTGCACATCGAGCTCTGGGGTCCGTCCATCGACGCCGGCATCGTGAGCGCGGCGAATCTGCGCGGATGGCGCGAGCGGCCTGCCTTCATCCGCGGCAGCCGTCACGTGCCGCCCGGTCCGACGAAGGTCGGTCGGTACATGTCCCAACTCGTCGATCAGCTGAACGATCTCGAAGTCGGGCCATTGACCCGGGCCGTCCTGACGCACTGGGGCTTCATCCACATCCACCCGTTCATGGATGGCAACGGCCGCCTTGCCCGCCTGCTCATGAACTACCAGTTGGCCGGCGCGGGCCTGCCGTGGATCACAATCCGCGCCGAGCAGCGAGGGGTCTATTTCGCGGCGCTCGAGCGCGCGCACACCGAGGACGATCTGGTGGCGCTCGCTGAGTTTCTCCGCACGAACGTCGAGCGGGCAGCGCCTAGCCGATGATCCACTGGCGGGTCGGGTGATCCCCTCACTCGGTGCGGCGTTCAGGCTGGCACCAAACCGGACGGTCAAACGGATACCCCAAAGGACCCCATTTGGAGGGCACAGAGCTCCTTGCGTTGCCCGGCGCTCGTATGACCCGGCCGGAACGAATCAAGTGTCGTTCAGGGTCACGTACGAGACCGTCCGCCAGTGGTGCCGGAAGTGCGGACCGGAGTACGCTCGAAGGCTGAAGCGTTCCCAGGGTCGCCTGGGCGATATCTGGCACCTGGATGGTTCGTGAAGATCCAGGGCGAGCGGCACTACCTGTGGCGAGCCGTCGACCAGGAGGCAACGCCTTCTGCCGGGCGCCAGGCTTCTCACTTCCTCGAGCGGGACGGCCGGATTGAGCTGCGGTGGCCGCTGACGCGGCCATCCTCACTCCCCTCGCGCGTCAGCAGGTGGGCCTGACGGTCGGGGCGCTTGTGGCGCATCGGGTCGAACCGGCTACCCGTCTTCGGCTTTGGCGAATCCGGGCCGGTTCTCCCGGGGGGGCAGGACGAAGGCCCGGCGACTCTGCGAGCCACCGGGCCAACTTCGCTATCGGGACGGCCGGATTCGAACCGGCGACCCCCTGAACCCCATTCAGGTGCGCTACCGGACTGCGCCACGTCCCGTGCTGCTCATTCTACTTTTCTCTGGGCCTGCGGTCGACTCGGAGGTCGGCCTCGGCCCGGCCATGGCTGCTGCCGGCAACCACGAGCCGAATAAGATACGGTCGCGCTCCGACGCGCTCAAGGCTGTAGGCCGCAGGCCTCGTCGAGAACAGGTTGCACCGTCCGCTCGGCTCCGCTGAGGGTCGGCGGCGCCTCGACGCACTGAACGAGCTCGACCCCGAGTTGAACCAAGCCATCGACGCCCGCTACGCGCTCCCGAAGACGATCGCCAAGGCCGGCACGGGTGCTCGGGAGCAAAAGGCGCTGGGTCTGAATGCGGATGTCGCCGCCGCGAAAGTGCCGATCGCCGAATAGGCTAGCGCTTGATCGCCTCCTGAGCGCCCTCGGTTCCGAAACCGCCCTCGGACCCGGGGGTCGCTCCGTACTGTTCCACCCGCAGCACCTGCGTCTGCGTGTCGTCGCCGACGGTCAGCGTCACCAGGTACTCCCCGGAGGCCACGGCGGGATTGCCACCGCCCCCGAAGCCGCCTCGCCCGCCAGTGAACCCGAACAGGTCACGCATCTCCCGGAAGCCGCCCGGGAATGCATCGGCGACGTTGGTGGACTCCCCGCCGGTGTTCCCTGCGCCGGGAAGCGGACCCTCGGCCGGACGCTCCTTGAACCCTCCGGCACCGCCGCCACCACCGCCGCCGCGCCCCCCACGCCCGAAAAGGGAGGCCGTGTTGCCGGTCTCCACCGCGGTGCGCAGTTGCTTGATCACCAGCGTGTCCATCCCGGCGGTGGCCAGGGAGTCGATCACGTGCTCGGACCTCCGCCTCTGCTGGATGCTGTCACGCACCTCCGAAGGCGAAAGAGCGGCCCGCGGGGCCGGTGCCGTCGACTGGAAGTTCCAGGTCACCGTGTGCAGGCCTGCCGAGCCGGGTCCGTGAAGGGTGGCGAGGGTGTCGCCGGCGACGCCGCTGATGGTCAGCGTCACCTGGCCCTCCACCTTGTTCGCCAGCGTGTAGCTGATGCGGGCGCCGTAGTCGGGGCTCGGGGCCTCGTAGACGCGCTGCGCGGCACCATTGGACGACGCGCCCATAGTGAGGCCCTGTCCGTACTCGTACGCGGTCACCGGCTTGAACAGGTGCATGTCGGCGGCGAGCGCCTTGGCGTCGAGCTGCTCCAACGGGGCCACGTCCGCGATCCAGATGCCCCGGCCGAACGTCGCCGCGATCAGGTCGTGGTCGCGGGGATGGATCTTGAGGTCGTACACCGGGACGGTGGGCATGCCCGACATGAAGCGCGCCCAGTGCCCGCCGCCGTCCGTGGAGACGTAGGCCGCCCGCGAGGTGCCGACGAAGAGCAGATCCTTGTTGTACGGATCCTCACGGATCACGTGCACGAAGTCGGACCCGCCGGTGGGCAGATCGCTGGCGATGGAGTGGAACGTCGTCCCCCCGTCGTTCGTCTCGTAGAGGTAGACGCCGAAGTCGTTGTTCCGGTGGTTGTCGAAGGCCACGTAGAACGTGTTGGCGTCCGCGTGCGACGGCTCGATGCGGCTCACGTACGTGCCTGCGGGAACGCCGGGGAAGCGACCGGTGAGCTTGTCCCAGGTGGCGCCGTCGTTGCTCGTCAGCCAGACGTTGCCGTCGTCGGTGCCCGCGTACAGCCAGCCGGGTTTGAGGTACGACTCGGCGAGGGACACGATGGTGCAGTAGTTCTCCGCACCGGTGGCGTCGTTCGTGATGCCCCCGGTCGTCTCGAGCGCCACATGGATCTTGGCCGTGTCCATGGTCGTGAGGTCGGGCGAGATCGGATACAGATCGTCGCCGCGGTCCATCGATTTGAGCACGCGGTTGCCCGCCATGTAGAACACGCGCGGGTTGAAGGTGGAGATCAGGAACGGCGTCTCCCAGTTGTAGCGCATGTCCAGGGCGATGGAATCCTGCTTCTGCTCGGCACGCAGCCGAGTGATCTCCCGGTTCTGGGGCGACGTCGCGGCCCGGGTGGTGTCGCCACGGACGGCGAGAATCGAATCCTCCCACATGCGATGCTTCTCTTCCCAGCCGGGCTTCTGAAGACGTGTGCTCTCGCCGGTCTGGAGGTTCCGGCGCACCACGCCCCCCGCCTGCGACTCACCCCAGACGATGTCGGGGTCGGTGGGGTCCTGCGCTGTGTAGAAGCCGTCACCGCCGGAGATGGTGAACCAATAGGCTTTGGTCACGGGCCCCTCCTTGCGGGCGCTCGGCCCGCACCAGGCTCCGTTGTCCTGGGCCCCAGCGCAGACGTTGTACGGCATCGCGTAGTCGTAGCTCACGTCGTAGAACTGCGCGATGGGCAGGGTGTTCAGGTAGTCGAAGTTGCCGCCGCGGTCCCACGTCTGGGCCACCCCGCCATCGTTGCCGATGATCCAGTGATTGGGGTCGTTGGGATCGATCCAGATGGCGTGGTCGTCCACGTGTACGTCGCCGGTGGCCGTGCGCGTGGTCTTGCCGCCGTCGTCCGAAAAGAGGAACGGCGTGGACGAAAAGTACACCCGATCTGGATTCTCCGGATCGACTTCAACGCGCGAGTAATAGAAGGGACGGGTGTTCTCGTCGCTCATCCAACGCCAGGTCGCGCCCCCGTCCTCCGAGCGATAGAGGCCGCTCAGCAGACGCCGGGCCGCGGGCTTCTTCGGCGTGTCACCTACGGAGTCGCTGGCGGGCGCCAGGGCCGGGTGGTCGCCGCCCCGCATCGAGTCGGCCTCGACGAGCGCGTAGACGATCTTCGGCTGACTACGCGAGAACGCGACGGTCATGCGCCCCTTTTCGGTGGAGGGGAATCCGCCGCTCTTCACCTCGGTCCACGTGTCGCCGCCGTCCGTGCTGTGCCACAGGCCCGATCCTGGACCTCCCGACCTGAGGAAGTAGGGACCACGGATACGCTGCCACGCGGCCGCGAAGATGTTGTTCGGGTTCGACGGATCGATCTTGACGTCCACGAAGCCGGTCTTGTCGTCGATGTATTT
>JBBSOM010000002.1:0-23927 GCA_038259715.1 Longimicrobiales bacterium | reverse complement strand
GCTAGTGTATCGTTACAAAAGTCTCTAGCCCATAAAGGGCAGAGTGTGTATATTTTCGTGCATGGGCAATTCCACAAAGAAGTTGCGCTTGCGACGAGGTGATCGGAAGGTCCTGGAGTCATGGCTTCGAGCTCGGACGCTTCCCCAGCGTCAGGTCGAGAGAGCCAGGATCCTCCTGGGTGCAGCGGGAGGGGAGTCCAGCCGGAGCCTGGCGCAGTCGGTGGGTGTGGCGCGCGACACCGCCCGGCTCTGGATGCGTCGCTATGAGGCGGAGGGACTGAAGGGGATTGAGCGGGATCGGCCGCGAGCGGGCCGGCCACGCAAGCTCACCCCCGCCGTCGAGGCGAAAATCGTTGAGCAGACGGTCAATAAGAAGCCTCCTCCTGAGGTATCGACCCATTGGACGAGTCGGCTGTTGGCTGATGCCATGGGTCTGAATCACGTCGACATCTGGAGGACGTGGAAGAAGTACGGATTGAAGCCCCACCAGATCCGGCGCTTCAAGCTCTCACGGGATCCTCACTTGATTGAGAAAATCCACGACGTGGTGGGTGTCTACCTCAATCCCCCCGACAATGCGGTGGTTTTCTCGTTCGATGAGAAGAGCCAGATCCAGGCCTTGGACCGTACCCAGCCTGGCCTACCGCTCAAGAAGGGCCGTGCCGGCACGATGACGCATGACTACAAGCGGCACGGCACCACCACCCTTTTCGCTGCGCTTGAGGTCGCCACCGGCCATGTAATCCACGACTGCATGCCCCGGCACCGGCATCAGGAGTTCCTGAAGTTCATCAAGTCCGTCGAACGCAGCGTTGAGCCCGGACTCGATATCCACGTCATCCTCGACAACTATGCCACGCACAAACACGAGAAGGTGCGTCGGTGGCTCGAACGACATCCCCGCGTCCACTTCCACTTCGTGCCCACCGGCGGATCCTGGTTGAATCTCGTGGAACGCTTCTTCGGTGAGCTCGACGACCGCCAACTCCGCCGCCTCGCCGTGACCAGCGTCGGCGAACTCGTGGACGTCATCACCGCATATATCCGCAACCGAAACCAAGACCCCACCCCCTTTGTCTGGACCAAGTCCGCCAAAGAGATCATCAAGAAGATCGAACGTGGGCTAAGAACTTTAGAGGCAGTACACTAGGCTGCAGTCGGATTCCTCAGGAACAACCCCCGCGGCCGGAGGTTCCTCCAGCGCCTCCGCTCCCTGCACGCAGGAGCGAGGCTCCGAGCATTCTCGCCGCCCGCCTCCTACTATATGCTTCGCCGCTCTGTCCCGTTCGACATCGGCTTCAAAGGCCCGCGGCAATCTCGTCTCTGACAACCCCCCCTGTCTCACAACGTGCTTCGGAACCCGCATGCCAACCGAAGACCTGCCCGAGTTTCCGTCTAACGACTTTGCAGTTTTGCTGCGCGGGCCAAGTGATGAACCGGGGTCGTGAGCTGCCAGGCGAACAGCCTCGGACCCCTGATCTAACCCGCGTCGGCAAGAACTGCCAGTTAGGCCAGACCATCGCCATCCGGCAGATGACGTAACGCCACAGCATGAGTGGTGAGGCGATCCGCCAATGTTTTATTGCCTTCGGCGACTTCTACCCGTCGCTTCCGTAGATCTCGGATAAGGTCCGTCCCGTGGCGTCATCAAGCGCGTCCGCGACGCTTTCGAATTGGCACACTATCGAACCCTGATGGGTCCAGCCATGGGCAATGTCTCCCAAGAACACGCCGTCGGGCTGAAACAGGACCCGTTGGTCCTGTCGGAATGGAAAGCCGACAGGGTCATCGATGGCCTGGTCAGGATACCACGCCATGGAATCCATCACATACACGAGGTTTGCCGGAGTTGAGAGCATGACTGACGCTGCCCCACGTACCCGAGACGAGTTCGAGCCCAGCAGGACTCCAAAGAAGTGGTGGCGGGCAAGCCCTACATCCCCCACGTGTTCAAGGTAGAGTTGCACGTCCCGCGCTGGGCGTGTGCCCGACACATGGTAGTACAGCGTCACGCTTATGATGTCTCCGATCTGCGCGGAGAGTTCCAGTGACCAGTGGTCTGCGGATCCAGGATGAAGAGTCGCATTGGACACCCGCACCAAGTCGAAGTCTCGAGGATCGGAATTCAGTGAGGTATCATTAGGGCCCAACCACCGCTCAGGACGCGGAAGCAGCGACTGCACTTCCTCCTCGTGTTCGCCACGGAGTTCTTCCAGATAAGGCGCGGTAAAGACCTGCGGGGCAGCGTCAACTTCGAGGTGATGGACCGGGCAGAGCGCGATGAGATTCGCAAGGGCCCGGCGGTCTTCGTCTGATTGGCCGGCATCATAGCGCGGGCCACCCGGCGCCGCCGCGCGAATGTGGCAGACCTGGGCCAACATCGCCGTTCCGTGGCGCACAAGTGACGCTCCACATCCGGGGAAGGCGCACGTGTTGCCCGATCTCGCGAAGAGTGCTCGCACCGATGCCGGCGTGGGCCGCAGGCGACTCATCCTCTACTCCAGTTTGGTCTCTCTAACTCTTGGCCCTCATGCAGCGATATCCGGAATGAACCTGACTTCCAGGGTGACGGTGACCTCGGATAGCCAATAAGTTCGCGCTGCGCCCGCCTTGGACGCCGAGTCCCGAGTGACAGCCCCGGGCATCTCGGTTTAGCATAATCGCGCTGAAGGCGCAGGCTTCTGCGAACCAAAACCGTTACGCACAAACAAGCCTTCATCGCCCCACCGCACCCTCCGCCCCTCCCGCGTCATACGTCAGCCCAAACACCATGTCCGTCATCCACCGTTTGAACGACTCGTTGTCCATGAACTGTTTGAAGAGCTCCGTGTCGTCCTTGAGTACGGCGGTCATGACCCGCATGAGCGCCTTGTCGTGCTCGATGCGGGCGTTCTGTTTGTCGGAGTTCTTCTGTGCGTTCCTGTAGGCGGTGTCGGCGGCCACCCGCGCGGGAATGTCCTCGGTGATGAGCCTGTGTACCCGATCGGCGTCGGTCCACGGGATGTTGCCGAATTGGTCGTTGAAGGTCTTGATGATGTTGGACAGGTGGTCGAGCTCCGGCTCCGGCTTATGGCCGCCACCCG
Source organism: Longimicrobiales bacterium (assembly GCA_038259715.1). Taxonomy (GTDB): domain Bacteria; phylum Gemmatimonadota; class Gemmatimonadetes; order Longimicrobiales; family Gaopeijiaceae; genus SZUA-318. Next base: position 20,844 of record JBBSOM010000002.1, on the reverse strand, counting down.
TGGTGGGTACGGGCTCGATCTCGGCGTCCGCATCGGGAAGCTGGATCTTCGCCACCGCCTGCTTTTCGACCCGGTAGCTGTCCATGTCGATAGCCTGGAGAATCCCCTTGGAGAGGTCGTCCTCCTTGGGCGCGGGGAGCTTGGGCACCAGGAAGTTCAGGAAAATCGAGAGCTTCTCCCATTCGGCGTTGGTGTAGGGTAGCACCGAACTGAGAAACCCGTAGGTCCGAATGAACCCCTTGGCCTTACCCTTGAAATCGACCTGGCCATCCTCGTCGAGCTCTTCCTTGTAGACGGCCACGCGGGCATCGAGGATCGGATCGAGCTTGTCACGTTCCGCCCCCTCCAGGTAGAGGGCCACGAGCTCGTCGATCTCTGCGTCGGAGTAGACCTGATATCCGTCCAGCGCGGCCTTCAGATCGTGGAGTTTGTTGGGGTCGGTCTCCTCGGAGAGGATCGTGGTGCGGTAGTAGTCGGAGAACGCAGCCTCCATGGTGTCGGCATCGTTCATGAAGTCGAGCACGAAGACGTCATGCTTCTTCGGGTGTGCCCGATTGAGGCGTGAGAGCGTTTGCACCGCCCTGATTCCGGACAGAACCTTGTCCACGTACATGGTGTGCAGGAGCGGCTCGTCGTAGCCGGTCTGGAACTTGTCCGCGCAGATCAAGAATCGGTACGGATCCTCCTTGATCTCGTCGGCGATCTTGCTGGACGGGAATCCGTTGAGCGACGCTTCTGTGACCTTCACACCGCTGTATTCGTGTTCACCGGAGAAGGCCACGACGGCACGGTAGGGGCTCTTCCGCTCCAGCAGGTAGTCGTGGATCGCGTGGAAGTACTGGATCGCACGTTCGACGCCGCTGGTGACCACCATCGCCCGCGCCTGGCCGCCGATCTTGTTCAGGGCCAGCACCTGTTCGTGGAAGTGATCCACCATGATCTCGGCCTTGAGCCGGATGGCGTGGTCGTGGCTCTCCACATAGCGGCGCAGCTTCTTCTTCGCGCGCTTGGTGTCGAACTCGGGGTCGCCCTCCACCGTCTTCGTCAGCTTGTAGTAGCTATGGACCGGCGTGTAGTACGCGAGCACGTCCAGGATGAAGCCCTCCTGGATGGCCTGCTTCATCGTGTAACTGTGGAAGGGGACGTGCTTTACGGTGCCGTCCGCCATCGGCCGTGCATCCCCGAAGATCTCCAGCGTCTTGTTCTTGGGCGTTGCGGTGAAGGCGAAGTAGCTGGCGTTGGGCAGTAGCTTCTTGGCTTCGACGAGCCGGTTGATCTTGTCCTCGACCGTCTCATCCTCCCCCGCGGCGCCAGCCTCGGAAAGGGCGATGGACACCGCAGCCGAGGTCTTGCCACCCTGGCTCGAGTGCGCCTCGTCAATGACGATGGCGAAGCGGCGCCCGCGCTGCTCGTTCCCGATCTCATCCACGATGAACGGAAACTTCTGCACCGTGGTGATGATGATCTTCTTCCCGCCCTCGATGAGCTTCCGCAGGTCGCCCGCGCGCTGCGCGTGGCCGACGGTGGCCCCGACCTGAGCGAACTGCTTGATGGTGCCCTTGATCTGCTGGTCGAGGATCCTACGGTCGGTGACGACGATCACGGAGTCGAATACCGTCGACTCGTCCTTCGAGAGCCCAATAAGCTGGTGCGCGAGCCAGGCGATCGAGTTGGACTTCCCACTGCCCGCCGAATGCTGGATGAGGTACGGCCTGCCGGCACCGTGAGCCGCCGCATCGGCGAGGAGCTTCCGCACAACGTCGAGCTGGTGGAACCGCGGCCAGATCTGCGTTTTCCGCTTCTTCTTGGTCTTCTCGTCCTTGAACTCGACGATCTGTGCGTAGTTCTCGAGGATGTCGGTGAGCCCGTCTCGCGTAAGCACCCGCTTCCAAAGATAGTCCGTCTTCAGACCGTCGGGGTTCGGAGGATTACCCGCGCCGTCGTTCCAGCCCCTGTTGAAGGGAAGGAACCACGAGTGCTTGCCCTTCAGCTCAGTGCAGAAGTAGACCTCGTGCTCGTCAACGGCGAAGTGCACCACGCAGCGGCCGAACTCGAAGAGTTTCTCGCGCGGGTCGCGGTCGGTCCGGTACTGCCGGATCGCGTCGTCCACCGTCTGCTTGGTGAGGCTGTTCTTCAACTCGAACGTGGCCACCGGCAGACCATTGATGAACAACCCGAGATCCAGGGCAAGCTGGGTTTCGTCGCGGCTGTACCGGAGCTGGCGCGTCACCGAAAAGCGGTTCAGGGCGTAACGCTCCACCGCCACCGAGTTGTCGGGAGAAGGCGTCCCGTAGAAGAGATCGATGTGGTGGGGGCCGTGCTTCAGCCCGTGCCGAAGTACGTCGATGGTGCCCCGACGGGTGACCTCGCCTTGGAGTCGCGCCAGGAGCTTTCGTCGCGTCGGGCCGTCCTCATCCAGCGCGAGGGTCGCAGCGACCCTGGGCTGGGTCGCCTCCATGAAAATTCGGAGTTGCACCAGATCGGCGCAGTACTCCCGGTCGTAGTCCTGCGGCGCACCGCAGATCCAGCCGGCGCCGTAGATGGCAGGGCGCTCGCGCACCGCGTCGGCCGCCGCCGCGCCCGGCTCGCAGGGCGCCCCGGTGAGCGCCGCGCAGATGAGGCGTTCGAGGCCACGCTCGCTGGTGTCGGTGGTCACCGGGCCATCCCCCACGTCCAACATCCATCACGTACCCACCTGATGCCTGCCCCTCCGGTGCGCCGGCACCGGGTGCCAGGCCCTTTGCTGAGTCCTTTGCTAAATCCTTTACTAGGAGGCCAAGATTTCACGAGATCTAGCAAAGACCCGAGTGCCTGCGTCCACATGATTTGCGGCACTGTCCGAGCCGTGCCTGAGGCTCTCCGGACCCAACTCGTCGACTTGATCATGGCGAATTCTCGCCAGACTCCGTCTGGGCAGGCGCCCACTCGGGTCTGGCTCGGGTGCCACGGTTGACGATCCGGCCCGACCGTCGGAGTTCCTGGAGGAGGTTATGAACCTTCCGTCGCTTCTGCTGGTCCGTGAGGCGATCCGGCAACTTCTGTATGAGTGCCTGATCGACGTCGCTACGGGCCACGGGCCCATGCTCACGTACCAAGGCAAGGATCAGGTCCAGGTAGTACTGTTTCTCAAAGCCGCGCTCGCGGATATGCCGACCCGCCTCCCCAGTCGCCTTCGCGACCGGTCCCGCGACCATAAGGTTTGGAAAGCGGCCCTCGACAAGACCCGCGGACTTCAGCCGCCTGTGCTCCTCCTTGGCGATGGGCAGTCGCTTTTGCACCCGGTCGAGAAGAATGACCTGGCCGAGTGCGAGGTCGCTCCGCTCCATCAGGAGCCGCGTGAAGCGTTCGTCGAGGATCCGCCCCGTGATGCTCACGGCGACGTGGCCAGGCTCGGTCAGGTCGTAGTCGGGCAGCGGGAACGAGCGCCGCCGCTGCGTCTCGAACATTCGCTTGATGCCGCCGCCTTGGGTGTCGATCAGATTCAACTCAACCATCGCGTCGGCCAGGAACGGGTTGCGGTAGATCGCCTGCGGCGCATCCTGTCGGATCACGGTTTCCACATCGCCCGGCAGGAAATCGCCGACGTTGGTCAGGAGCATGCGCTCCGGGAACTCGACCACGACGATGCGGCCGTGCCGGAGGTAATCCTGGTGCGCGATGGCGTTGTGCAGAGCCTCGCGGATGACCCACGGGTCATATTGCGTGATCTCCTGGGGAAAGAGGGTCCCGCTCGGAAGCGCGCGCACGATGAGGTTGCGGACGCGCTTCATGAGTCGATCGCCGGCCAGAAGAAACGGCGGTCCGAAATGCTCGTAGTCGAGCTCGCGGTTGCCTGCGTCCTTGAGGATCCACGATATCTTGGCCACCGCCGGCGACAGTAAGGCTGCCGACTCGCCGCGTCCGAGGAGCAGCAGCGCTGCATGAGTGACGGCGCCCTGCTTCAGGACGCGTGCCTTGTTGAGGAACGTCGCATCGTCCCAGCCGGCGACCTCGGCGGCCTGGCCGGGGTGCTTGACGACGAACTGCTCGCGCGCCTTCGCCACGGCATCGGGGTCCAGGTCCGCCAGCGAAGCTGCCTCGCAGACCTCGGCCGACCAATCGCTGCCCCGCGTCCAGAGCGCCCGCGCCTTCTCGGGATGGTTGCGCAGCTCCGTCTTGTTCGAACCCACGCGCACATACGCGGTACCGTAGAAATGGACCGGCTCGTTGCTCGCCGATCCGACTTCGAAGACGATGATCCGCCCGTCAGGATGATTGACTGCGTGTACTTCGACCCCCGGGTTCGGGCGCAGCCCCGCTGCGAGCCACGGCAGCAAGTCCTGGTTGCCTTTGGCCTTGACCCGGTAGGGATCGAGTGGAGTTCCGACGACATCGTGCGTCTCGTCGTCGATGCCGAACAGGAGATAGCCGCGGGCCTGAGCGGCAAGGCAAGCCGAGTTGGAAAGTGCGGACAGGTACTCGCCAACTTCTCGAGGCTCGCAGCGGTTGCGCTTGAACTCGAACCACTCGGTCTCCGCCGGCAGAGCGCGGAGACGGTCGACGAGGGCGATGTGGTCGCGGCTGGTCATGCCTCGGCCGACTCGGACGCCGCGTCGAGGTCGTCGGGTGGGGTGTCCTCCGATTCCGAGAGGTCGTCCGCGTCGTCGAGGGGGTCGAGCGCATCGAGTTCCTGAGGCAGGCAGGCCGCTGCCTGGCGGACGTCGACCTTGCCGGAGACCACGTCGGCGATGAGGCGGGTGCGGTATTCGCGGAGGAGGGCGATCTCGCCGTCCGTATTCGACAAGAGGCGGTGTCCATCTTGGACCGCAAGCGCTATGTGCTGCAAGATTCGTCGCTGTTCGCGCAGGGGAGGCAGGAGGATTGGGATGCCCTTGAGGATACGTGTGTTCAGGCTGTCCATGGTCGCGCCGACCGAGGAAAGCGAGAGATATTCGCCAATCCATCGCACCTGCAGCGCCTCAATGAGGTACTCGGGCTCAATGCCATCGTAGTCGATCCGCACGCGTATGCTGCCAGTCCCACATATCCATCCGACCTCGCGTTCACGCACAAGGGCACAACGGCCGAGGTCGCCACGCCGCGAGAAAATTAGGTCGTTCTTGGCCAACTGGTATTTTGATAGGCGTTCCAGCACGATTGGCGGCACGCTACATCGCATGTCCTCGACTATTCTCCCGGTGTTCATGTGTGTTGGGTTGACGAGCGGGGTCCCTCCCTCCACATAGTCGGACTGATGCAGGACACTTCCGAAAGGTCCAGTACGGAAGGACGCGGCGACCTGACCAAGAGTTCGCACCTCCCAGTGCTCAGGCACCTCCCCCAGCCACTCCACCCCGGAGTCCTTGAGTCGGACGTTTGGGTCAAGACCGCGGGTCACCGCCCGGTGGATGATGGCCTGCTTCTGCTCCTCCAGCAGCTTGATCAGCTTCTGCTTGGTCCGAATGTATCGCCGGATCCGCCGGTCCACATGGTCGAGGAAGCGGACGATGGCGGCTTGTTCTGGAAAAGGGGGCACTAGGATGAGGAGCTCACGCATCCGTGCCTCTACCAAATCCCACTGGCCGATTCGCACACCGTCCGACGCCCGGGCAAATTCCGGAACGTAGGCACGAGAGCGAATAGCCTCATGGAAAAAGTCGCCGCCCACGCCCAACAGATCAAAGACGTAGTAAGCAGGACTGACAATTCCATCGTGGCGAGACACACCATATGAACCCTGCCACGCCTTCATTTTGTTCACGGCGAATTGGCCGGCCTGCACGACCTTGTAGCCAGCCAAGTCGTCAGGGATGTAATTGCGATTGTCGTCCGCACCGGCCATGTCCCGCAGAACCACACCCTTGTCGCGAACAACGGACAGCAAGGGCAGGTCAGGCCTGTTCCGTTCCGTATGGCGCCGTAGAACATGGCGGAGCTTCCGCATCTTCCAATGCTCCGGGCATGCCCCCAGCCACCCCACCCCTGAGTCCTTCATCGCGGGATAGGGTTTGAGCTCGCCAATCATCGGACCAGCACCTGCTGGAACCAAAGGATGGCTGCCTCCCCCTCCTTGCGCATGACCTCTCCCACGCTGCGATCATGGCTAACGTGATCCGGCTTCTGTGCACCCTTCATTCGATCCCTCCCACGATGATCTCTCCGAGCAGCCCCTCCGTCTCCTTCTCCAGGGCCAGGATGTCGGCGCGGATCTCCTCCAGGCTGCGGAGCGGCTCCGGCTTGTAGAAGTAGCGCGTGAAGCTGATCTCGTAGCCCGTCTTGACCTTGTCCGGATCGTACCACGCGTCGGGCGCGTACGGCAGCACCTCTCGGCGCAGGAACGCCTCCACCCCCCCTCCTCCAGGAGCGGAACCTGCTCCGAGTCACGCAGCTCCGTGTCGGGCTCGTACTCAACCACCCGTGTCTTCCCTCCGATGGTGACCTCGAAAAGCCCACGGAGCGGATCGGCTGTGACCTTCTTGCCCCTGTGGATCTTCCTGATGACCGGGGGAGCGTCGTCATCCCGCTCGCCGGTGGCCTTCAACTCCCGGACCTCCGCGGCCGTGTACGCGCGCTCCCGCTCGATGCCACGCACTCTGAGGGGCCGCTCGATCGTCACCTTCCAGTACCCGAAGGCGGCGTTGGGAAAGACTTTCGACTGCTCCGTCTCCTCGAAGGAGAGGAACGTGTCGCAGATTCGCTGGATGTCTTCCTCGGACAGCTTGCAGTTCTTCTTGCCCAGGTTCTTGCGGAGTGGCTTGAACCACGCGGTGGCGTCGACGAGCTGCACCTTGCCCTGCCGGTGAGCCGGCTTGCGGTTGCCGAGGATCCAGATGTAGGTGGCGATGCCCGTGTTGTAGAACATGTTGAGCGGCAAGGCGACGATGGCCTCCAGCCAGTCGTTTTCAATGATCCACCGCCGGATGTTGCTCTCGCCCTGGCCAGCGTCGCCGGTGAAAAGAGCACTCCCATTGTGAACCTCCGCAATTCGGCTGCCTAGCGGAGTCTCGTGCTTCATCTTGCTGAGCATGTTCGCCAGGAAGAGCATCTGGCCGTCGCTCGAGCGCGTGATCAGGGAGTACTCCGGGTCGCCGTCGTGCTCGATGATGAAGCGGGTGTCCTTCATCCCCTGCTTGCCGCCCATGCGCTCCAGGTCGCTCTTCCAACTCTTCCCGTAGGGCGGGTTCGAGAGCATGAAGTCGAACTCGTGCGATGGGAAAGCGTCGTTGGCCAGCGTGGAGTACTCCGGGCCTCCGATGATGTTGTCGGCCGCCTCGCCCTCGCCCTGGAGCAGGAGGTCCGCCTTGGCGATGGCATACGTTTCCGCGTTGATCTCCTGGCCATAGAGGTGCGCTGCCACCTCCTTACCATGCTCGACCGCGAGGCCCCGTAACGTCTCTTCCGCGACCGTCAGCATGCCACCTGTCCCGCAGGCGCCATCGTAGAGCAGGTATGTGCCGGACTGGATCTCATCCGCGATGGGTAGGAAGATCAGCTTCGCCATGAGCTTCACAGCGTCGCGCGGCGTCCAGTGTTCGCCTGCCTCCTCGTTGTTCTCCTCGTTGAAGCGCCGCACCAACTCCTCGAAGACCGTGCCCATCGCATGGTTGTCGAGCCCCGGGTGCTTGACCGAACCGTCGCCGTTCAGGACCGGAGCCGGACTCAGGTTCACGTCGGGCGACAGGAGCTTCTCGATCAGCGTCCCGAGCGCGTCGGCTTTCGACAGTCTCGGGATCTGATTCCGGAACTCGAAGTTCTCCAGGATGTCCTGCACGTTGGGCGAAAAACTATCGAGATAAGCCTCGAAATCGGCTCTGAGCTGCTGTTGGCTGGTCAGGTTCCGGAGGTCTCGGAGGGTGAATTTCGACGTGTTGTAGAAGGCCTGGCCCGCCGCGTCGCGCAGGGCCTGGTCTTGATGGACGATCCCTGCCTCATCGAGCGAGGCCTTCATGTGAAGCACGGCTTGCTTGGTCGGCTCCAGCACCGCGTCGAGTCGACGCAGAACCACCATCGGGAGGATTACATCCCGATACTTGCCCCGGACGTACAGATCGCGGAGCACATCGTCCGCGATGCCCCAGATGAAGTTGGTGATCCAGTTCAGATCGCTGGAGGGCATGTTTCTTCTGGCATTCAGACCCATCACGGCTGTCGGTGGATTTGGCTTTGCTTCGATCTCGCGTAACCCAGACCGGAAGCGCCACGGCGTATAAGATGTGTGATACGTCCGCACGGGCGAGCAGGCAAGGCACCGGCTGCGAGGGCCGTCGTGATCCCGCCGACCGCTCAGGGACAAGATCGTGTGCCCCCTGCTTGCGGCCGCATCACGAAACGGGCCCGCAAGTGGCCCCTGGACTCATTGACGTTATAGCGTTATGACGTCATCATCCGATATGAGTACCAAATCCAAGCGTGCTACGATCTACTTCACTCCGGCCGTGCATCGTGCCCTGCGACTCAAGGCGGCGGAGACTGAGCAGAGTGTCTCGGACCTGGTCAATGAGGCCGTCCTCGGCATTCTCTCTGAGGATGACGAGGACCTCGAGGCATTCGAAGAGCGAGTGAGTGAGCCCAGCCTCTCCTTTGCCGATGTGTTGAAGGACATGAGGCAGAGCGGTGAGCTATGAGCTTCGGATCAAGTCATCGGCTGTAAAGGAATTGAAGGAGCTCGCAACGAAAGACCGGGCTCGAATGGCTGAGCGGATTCAGACGCTGGCCGCCGACCCTCGACCTCGTGGCTGCGAGAAGTTGACCGGTGGAGCGCGGTACCGCGTTCGTCAGGGACCGTACCGAGTCCTGTACGAGGTCGATGACAAAGGCCAGGTCGTCACCGTCGTCAAGATCGGGCATCGCCGTGATGTCTATCGATAGCCGGCAAGGTACGCGCATCGCGTAACACACGGTGGACCGGCCAGGCTCCTACCGTCCGGCCACAGGGGCCCTTGGCAGGCCAGGCCCACACCGGTCACCTTCCAACCTGGCAGTCCTGTATCGTACGCGAGGAGTGGAGAGAGGTGGCGCGCAAGTCGCACGGCAAGCCGGCCCCGGACCCCGATTGGACGACCGGGGCGGACCACCAGGACCGACGCGCCGATCGCCGCCGCCGAGGGTGCCTGCCCTGGCTCGTCCTCCTGGGCGCGTTCGCGCTGCTGGCACTGACGGGCGCGGTATACGAGGCGCGCACCTCACGCTTGCAGGCGTGGGCCTTCACCCGGATGGCGCGGGGCTTCCACTTCGAACTTCGCCCGGGGCCAAGCGACAGCATCCTCTTTCCGGACGCGGGTCCCTACGACGTGCGTCTGGGCTACACCCGCATCCCGGCGATGTCCAGCAGGCTGGATACGCTCGGTTTCGAGCTGACGGCCCAGGCTCGCCTCAGCCCCCAACTCTTCGATGCGATCCGGATGGGCGCGTACCCGATCTACCATCTGAAGACGGCCGCGGGGCTCGAGGTGATCGACCGAAGCGGGCACGAGGTACTCGACGAGCGATTCCCCGCCCATGCGTACACCCGTTTCGACTCGATCCCGGAATTGCTCTGGCGGACGCTCCTCTTCGTCGAGAGCCGGGGCTTCCTGGATCCCGACCACGTGCGTAGAAACCCGGCAGTCGAATGGGACCGCCTGGTCCGCAGCGTGGGCGAGCTCGGCCTGAAGGCGGTCGGCGTCGACCGTAACGTACCGGGCGGGAGCACGCTCGCCACACAGATCGAGAAATTCCAACACTCGCCCGACGGTCTCACGAGGACCCCCGAGGACAAGCTCCGTCAGATGTTCACGGCCTCGCTGCGGGCGTACGCGAAAGGGCCGAATACGCTGGACGAGCGCAGGGAGATCGTGCGCAACTACCTCAACTCGGTACCGTTGGCCGCGCAGACCGGGCATGGCGAGGTCATCGGTACGGCGGACGGTCTGTGGGCGTGGTACGGGGTCGGCCTGAACGACGTGAACCGTATTCTGCGCTCGGAGCCCCGCGACTCGGCCGGACGGGAAGCGAAGGGGAGTACCTACCGCATGGTACTCAGCCTGTTGCTGGCCCACCGCCGGCCCAGCTACTACCTCGTACGCCCCGAAGGCCGGGCCGATCTGGGCGACCTGACCGACGCCTACCTCGGCTTGCTCGTGGGCGACCGGGTCATCCCGCGCTGGCTTGCCGACGAAGCCCGCCGCGCTCGGACCTCCGTGAAGCCGCTGTCGCACGAACCGGCTCGTCCCACGCCGTCGTTCATCGACAGGAAGGCGCAGAACCTGGTGAGGTCACAACTCCTGTCCCTCACGGGGGTGGGGAGCCTGTACGATCTCGACCGCCTCGATCTCGTGGCGTATTCCGAGTTGGACATGCAGTGGCACCAGGCCACAACGCGCGTCCTGCGCGCGCTGTCCGAACCCGCATTTCTCGCCGCGAACGGGATGGCCGAGCCACGGCTGCTCGCAAAGGGTGATCCCCGGAAGGTGCTCTACTCGGTCACGATCATGGAGCGCACACCGCAGGGGAATGCCATACGGGTGCAAACCGACAACTACGACGGACCTCTCAGCCTCTCCGCCGCATCCCGGCTGGAACTCGGCTCCACCGCCAAGCTGCGTACGCTCGTGACCTACCTGGAGGTCATCGAGGAACTGCACCAGGCACTTGCCCCTCTCTCGCCCGATTCGTTGCGCGCCATGGCTGGTGCGCGGCCCGACAACCTGACCCGCTGGGCCATCGACTACCTGATCGAGAACCCGGACGCGACCGGCGAGGCCATGCTCGACGCCGCGATGGATCGGCGGTACTCCGCGTCTCCCAGAGAGCGCTTCTTTACGGGTGGCGGCGTGCAGACGTTCGCCAACTTCGATCGCAAGTACGATCGCCAGACCATCGAGGTCCGAGAAGCGTTCCAGCAGTCGGTAAACCTTCCCTTTGTCCGCATCATGCGCGATCTGGTCGCCTACGAGATCGGACGAGCCGGCATCGGACGCGCGATCGACGCCGGTTCCGACTCGCTCCGTCAGGAGTACCTGACCCGGTTCGCCGAGCGAGAGGGCGGTCAATTCGTCCGTGAGTTCTATCGCAAGTACGAATCACTGGCCGGCCCTGACGTCTTCGGGATGCTCGTGCGCGACCGCCATCTGGGGAACACCCGTCTCGCGTGGGCCTTCCGCACGGTTGCTCCCGACGCGGACGAGACGCTCTTTGCCGCCTTCATCCGCGAAAACGCGCCGGATGATCGGCTCTCGGATGCGGCGTTGGCGGCGCTCTATCGGCGCACCGACCCGTCCGCACAGACCCTCGCGGACCTCGGTTTCCTCGCCCGCATCCACCCCCTCGAGCTGTGGGTGGCGTCGTACATGCTCCATCACCCCGAGGCCAAGCTCCAGGAGGTGCTCGACGAGAGCCACGAGAAGCGGGTGCAGGTGTACCGCTGGCTCTTCCGTACGAGGCGGCGCAACGCGCAGGACCAGCGCATCCGCACGATACTCGAGATCGAGGCGTTCCAGGAGATCCTCGGTCGCTGGCGCCGCGTCGGGTATCCCTTCAGGAACATCGTCCCCTCGATCGGCACCGCGATCGGTAGCTCCGGCGACCGGCCGGACGCGCTCGCGGACCTGGCCGGCATCATCATGAACGGGGGGCTACGCTATCCCACGGCCACCGTGGAAGAAGTCCGCTTCGCCCAGGGAACGCCCTTCGAAACCCGTTTCAGGAAGAAGCACCCCAAACCTGCGCGGGTGCTCTCCGAAGCCGTAGCCGGGGTGGTGCACACGGCCATGCTGGACGTGGTCGAAAACGGAACGGGTCGACGAGCGAAGGGCTCCTTCGTCGCACCCGACGGCGCCGCGCTCGTGATGGGCGGCAAGACGGGCACGGGAGACAACCGCTTCAACGTTTATGGGCCTCGCGGCGGGCTCATCGAGTCGCGCGTCACGAACCGCACCTCCACGTTCGTCTTCTTCGCGGGTGACCGGTACTTCGGGGTGGTGGTGGCCTACGTGCCGGGACGCGACGCGGGCGACTACTCCTTCACCAGCGCGCTGCCCACCCAGGTGCTCAGGGTGCTGGGGCCGCGACTCGAAGGCATGAGGGGCGGCTAACCCACGGCTGCCGCCCGGGCGATGGAAAGGAGCCCGGGGAGCCTCGATCCGGCCGTGGGCCTCTCAGAGTGCCTGTGGCTCAAGGAATTCCAAAATCCTTGAAAGCTGTCCCATCCAGACATGGACAGCTTTTCAAGTGCTGAAGTCGGAGGGGTCCGACATGGGGTGCGGAAGGGGCGTGTGGCGGCTGCCCCGGCCGTGTTGCGGCTCGTCGGGGCTCAGGTTGGGCTCGGCAAGCCTCCGGGAGCCGTTTCGGGCCGCCTCGACCCCGTCGGAGAGGCGCCAAACCTGGCCCTATATTTCGGGGTGTCTTCGGTGTCCCCGAGAAGGAGGCCTCCGCCGTGCTTCGTGTTCTTGCGTCTCGTTACGGTCGTTTCGTTGGCTCCGTTGGCTCCGTTCGTGCCGCCGGTCCCGCTCCTCCGGTTCGCCCCGTCGGTACCGCTCGGCCCGCCCGTTCTGCTGCTGCCGGCTACCGCGACCTGCAGCGCCGCGCCTGGCCCTCCTGGCGATGCGCCGTCGTCCGGGAGGCGGCGCCCACTGCCTACGGCGAGGCCACCCGCGCGTTTGATGAGGCCCCCGCGCTCGACGCGGTCCTCGCGCTCAACGCGGCCCCCGCGCTCGATGAAGACGACGCCATCGAGGCGCTCGGCGACGAAATCGCCACGTTGGCCGCGCACATCCACGCGGCCACGTACCGGATGCTCGTGCTCATCGCGGACTTCGACGGTCGGCGTGGATGGGAACGTGACGGCCACCGATCCTGCGCGCATTGGCTCGCGTTCCGGACGGGCATCGACCTGGGCGCCGCGCGGGAGAAGGTCCGAACGGCACGCGTGCTCGTGGATCTGCCGGCTACCGGCGCGTGCATGGAGCGGGGCGAACTGTCGTTCTCGCAGGTCCGCGCACTGACCCGCATCGCGACGCCCGAGAACGAAGAGAACCTGCTCGAACTCGCGCGCGGCTGCACGACCGCGCAACTCGAGCGGATCATCCGCAGTTGGAGGCCGGGCAGCCGGAAGGACGAAGCGACGCGCGAGCGGGAGCGCCATGAGACCCGGACCTTCTCGGTCTTTCCGGACGACGATGGCATGTACCGCGTGAAGGGACGACTCGAACCCGAAGTGGCTGCTGTCCTGATGCGTGCGATCGAAGCCGCGGGGGATGCGCTCTATCGCCGGAACCGGGCTGACGCGGCGTTCGCCCAAGCCTGCGCCGCACTGTGCAGCGAGGACGAGACCCGGAAGGCCGCGGCGCAGCGACGGGCGGACGCCCTCGGGCTGCTCGCGGAGCGGGCGTTGGCCGCGGGATTCGGGCGGACCGGCGGCGGAGGAGCGACCGAGGTGGCGGCCGAGGTAGCGGCCTCCCAGGGAAAGACCTCCGTGGGAAAGACCTCCGAGGTAACGGCCACCGAAGGAGAGAGTGCCGACACAGCTCCGATCTCCGGAACCCGCGCCGAGCGCTTCCAGGTCGTGCTGCACGTGGAGAAGGCGACAATTTCGGAGGCGGCGACGCCCGTAGAGTCCGAGGGCGGCTGGCCCGCCGGCGGCTCGGATGGCCCCGACTCGTCGCGTCTCCCCGTGGGTCATGTCGGCCCGGGGCCGCGATCCCATCTCGACGACGGCACACGCGTTGCAGCTGAAACGTCACGGCGGCTGTCGTGCGACGCTTCGCGGGTACAGGTCACACACGCGCCGGACGGCTCCGTGCTCGATGTCGGACGAAAGACCCGCACGATTCCGCCCGCGCTCAGGCGCGCACTCGACGCACGAGATCGCGGCTGCCGCTTCCCAGGATGCGGACTCCACTTCACCGACGCGCATCACGTGAAGCACTGGGCCGACGGCGGGGAGACCAAGCTTGGAAATACGCTGTTGGTGTGCCGCGTCCATCACGGGCTTCTGCACGAAGGAGGATGGCGGGTGGTGTGGTGGGGAGCCGGCCGGGCGGTATTCATCGATCCGCGCGGCGGCGAGCACTTCGACGGCGGGTGGACGGCGCCTGGTTCAGGCAGTGTGGACGTGCTCGTGGAGGCGAATCGCCGTCGCGGCGTGGAACCGGACTGGAGGACCGCCGGAGCCCGTTGGAAGAGGATCGAGGACGTACCGGACGAGGTGTGGTTCAGGGCGATGGAGGGCGCAGGGTAGCCCACCTCCACCACCATCCGTGCCATGCCTCTCCCTCCCTCCCTGGAAGACTGAAGCAACGTGATTGCCAGCTCGCCCGGCGCGGCTAGCGCCGGCGTTCAGCCCCCGCCACCAGCGCCTCGGCCACACCACGCTGAAGCGGACCCACGTCCGGGTACAACCCCTGCGCGTCGACGCCCTCATTCTCCCGATTGGTCAGCAACACCACCGAGAGCCCTTCGGCCGGAACCCCCAGCACGTACGTGCCGGTGAAGCCGGTGTGCACGAAGCTCCCTTCGGGGGCGTAGGACGGTACCTGCCACCCGAGCGCCTGCCCATCGAGTTGCGGGGCGAGGAACTCGTCCACGGTCTCGGCGCGCAGGTAGCGATGACCACCGTAGGCTCCCCGGTCGAGCAGGAGCTGGAGCAGGACTTGAAGGTCGGCCGCGTTCGAGAAGAGACCCGCGTGTCCCGCCACGCCGCCGAACGCATACCAGGCGTTCCCGTCGCTGACCTCGCCCACGAGGGTCCGGCGGCGCCAACCGTCCCACGCATCCGCATCCTCAGCGATGCGGTACCCGAAGGTCGAGTCGTGCACCATGCGGTACTCGTACGGGTTCCCGGGAGATGTCGCAGCAAACGCGCCAACATCCGTCGCGCGGTATGGGGCGGCGGCGCCGGCAGCCCCAGTCCCGCCGCCGTCGGCCTCAGCATGGACGCCTTCCGCCCCCCCGTCCGCCGGCCGGAAACCGGTGTGCTCGAGACCGAGCGGCTCGTAGACCCGACTCCGCACGAAGGCATCGAGCCGCATGCCCGACACCTGCTCCACGATCCGGCCCAGGAGCATGAAGCCCAGGTCCGAGTAGTGGCGTTCCGCGCCCACCGGCCACGCGAGCGGGAAGTCGCGGATGAACGCGTACGCCTCATCCGCCGTGGACGCGTGATAGTAGGTCGGCTGCCACTGGGTCAGTCCCGACGTGTGCGTCAGCAGGTGCCGGACCGTGATGTCCTCCTTGCCGCCACCCCGGAAGTCGGGCAGATACCTCGACACCAGTGAACCCACGTCGATCGCGCCATCGTCGACCAGCGTCATGACCGCGAAGGTGGTGGCCATCATCTTGGTCACCGACGCGAGGTCGAAGACAGTTTCCGTCGTCATCGGCACCGGATCGGCCAGCCGGTGGATGCGGCCCGTCGGCGTGGGCGTGCCCCACGCGGCGTACTGCCCGTCCCCGTAGTCGTACTGCTCTGCCCACCCATAGGCGTGGTCGAGCACCACCTGCCCGTCCTTCGAGACCAGGAGCACCGCGCCGGGGATGCGCTCCGCCTGCACCCAGGCCGCGACAAGAGAGTCGGCGGTGATGAGCGCGGCGGCGAAGTCGGCGGAGTCCGCGGGCGGGGACGCGCACGCGCACCCCGCCACGAAGCCACCCACCGCGATCACCAACGCGAATCGCGTCAACCGGTGGGCGAGCATGTGCGGTCCCGGCGGCTCAGCCGCCCGGGTGGTATTCCCGCTCGGTGTGTCCTTCTAGTTGGCCGCGGTAGTAGTAGACCGGACGCAGGTTGCCCGACGCGTACCGCTCGGCCTCGTCGTCGAAGTGGGGCGACGAGGGGTCGCCACTCTCCCCGCCCGCGGTGATCGCGATGGCGCGCACGCTGTCCCCGAACTCGACGATGGCCACGAAACTGTTCCCACTGGTTCCGTACCACTTCTTCGTGTTCGCGTAGGCCCGGGCGCCGAACGACGCGAGCGAGCCCCACTGGGACGACGTGAACGGCACCGGAATGCTGGGGGCGCTGTCGTCGAACGAAGGGTCGATGTTGTCGTTGATGCGCTGGAAGCGGTTGATGTCGCCCCACGGCGTCTTCCACGTCCCGAAGTCCGCGGTGAGCTTGTCGGACGCGGCCTTGAGCGCTCCGATCATCTCCCGCGGCGTGGCACGGGTCCCCATGTACTCGTAGATGTCGGCGACGCCCGCGCCACGCGCCTCGGAACCCACCTCGCGCATCAACTCGCTGCCCCAGAAGACCGCCAGCGCGGTCGGTACGGACTCGGCCGCCCAACGAAGGTCCCAACCACGCAGCGTCTCGACCTGATCCTTCAGCTCCGCCTTCATCGGATCGGATGCGGGGATCTGGTCGTAGGCTTTCATCAGGGCGGGAATCAGCGGCTCGAACGCGGTCAGATAGCTGTCGAACGCGGCGTCCCGGAGCGACTCGACGGTGAAGTCCTTTTTGCCCTTGAGCACCCGCACCGCGTGCAAACCTCGTGGGTTCTCCCCACCGATCTGCACGTAGCCCGGGAAGTCGGACTTCTTCGGGCTGGCGGTGCCGGACACGGTGTACGGCCAGTTGTTCGTGTTCTGGATCCATCCGGTGGAGGGGTTCAGCACGCCCGGCGTCTCATCGATCGACATGGGCTCACCCCAGTCCGTGGCCGGGTTGCTGCCGTCCACCGGCTTCGACCAATCGAACGCCGTGTCGCGCTTCGGGATGAAGTTCGAGTGGAAGTAGGCGATGTCGCCCTGAGCGTCCGCGAACACCGTGTTGTTCGACGAGTTCGTGTGCAGTTCCATCGTCTTGAGGAAGGACGCATAGTCGCTGGTCTTGGTGCGCCCATACGACTGTTCGAGCGCCTTGAGCGGCGCCTCCATGAGCGCCGTGGCGATCCACTTGCCGTCGGCCTCGCGCACGACGGGCCCATGCATCGTCCGGTAGACGGTGAACTTCCGCTCGCCCATGCCCGAGTCGGTCTTGTACCGGACCGTGACCTCGCGGCTGGTCACCGGCAGTTCGTCGCTGCCGTGCTTGTAGTACGTGCCGTCGTCCTTCTTCACGATCGTCTCGGCGAACTCGTCGATGTTGTCCGTGCCGCTCGACGTGTGCATCCAGCCCGTCTTGTCGTTGAAGCCCTGGTAGACGAAGAACTGCCCCCACGTGACCGCTCCGTACGCGTTCAGCCCCTCGTCGCTGACCATCTGCAGCTCGGAGCGGAAGTAGAACGACGTGTGCGGGTTGATGAGCAGAAGGGAATGTCCGTCGCGCGTGTTCGCCGGCGCGATGGCGATCCCGTTCGAACCGGTCGGTTCCTCGAGATACGACTCTCCGGAAAGAGCGAGCTGGTGATCGAGCGCGACGTCATTCGACGCCGACGCCGACGCTGACGCCGACGCAGCAGCCGCCGCGGCCCCGGCCGTCCCACCGCCCTGGCTCCCGTAGAAGGACTCGAGCTCGCGCAGGTTCACGCGCTCGATGTCGCCCCCGATGCTCCCCTCGCTGAACGTCAGCGCCATCCACGGCTCGAAGTGCGTGATGACCTTGGGATGCACGTCCGGATGGGTATGCAGGTAGTAGTTCAGGCCATCCGCCCACGAGTCCATGAGCTTCTTGAGCCAGTCCGGGCTCTCGGCGTACTTCGCCTTCATGTCCTCGGGATCGATGAACAGCTTCATGCGCAGATCACGCCAGATCTCGCCTTCCCCTTCCGCTTCCGCGAGCCGTCCCATCGAGTTCAGGTAGTTCACCTCGACCCGATTGAAGTCGTCCTCGGCCTGCGCGTAGATCATCCCGAAGACGGCGTCCGCATCGGTGTGTCCGTACACGTGGGCGATACCCCAGTCGTCCCGGATGATGTCGATGCCCTTCGCCTGTCTTTCCCAACCGGCCAGGTCAGGATTCGCGGGCTCGGCGGGGGCGCACGCGACGATGGTCAGCGCGAAAAGCAGAACGAGCTTCTTCATGTTCGGGTCCCGGGTGGGGCGGGTGCGACGGCTGAGGATGTGCTGCAGCCCGATTCTACGTCACCCCTCGCCACAGGACCAGCGCACTCTGGCTCGGAGTGTGCATGAAGGGTTCGCCAGACGGTCGTACGCTCCGATCCATCCGGTGGGTGCCGGCCGCCGAGAAACCGAAAACCACGGAGGTATGACCATGCAGAAAGCTCCGATTTTCTTTGCCGCGCTTGGCTTTGCGATCGCGGCGCCCCATGCGGCGCACGCTCAGGTCTCCATCAAGGGAGGCGTGTCACATGGAAACGTTTCGAACAGCGGTGTCCTCCCGGGAGACCTCAACGCACGCACCGGCCTGGTGCTCGGGCTTTCCTTCGCCACCGCGCCGACGCAAATGATCGGCGTCGGCGTCGAGGGACTCTACGCGCAGCGAGGAGCACACAGCGCCAACAACGACAGCGGCTTCAACCTGGACTACCTCGACGTGCCGGTCTACTTGCGCGTGGCGGTACCGACGGCCGGCATCCAACCCTTCGCCTACGCCGGCCCACAGGTATCGTTCGAGGTCCGCTGCCGCGCGGGCGACGTGGACTGCCCGGGCACCGATCGCGCCAAGACGACCTACGCGGGCGTCATCGGCGGTGGCCTGCACTTCGGTAACACGCACGGGCTCTCGGTCGAGGGACGCTACGTCTACGGACTCGACGACCTGAAGCTGTCCACGGTGGAGAGCGGCGACAGCTACAAGAATCGGGCGTTCGAGATCCTGGTGGGCCTCAGCTTCTGAGGGCTGGCGACCTTTCGCCTACCAACGGACCTTCTGCCACCTTACGCCAGCCGGTCCACCTTCCGAAGCGCGGGGAACATCCGGGACCACAAGCCGGTGACGAAGAGGGAGGCCGTACCGCCGAACAGACAGGCCACCACCGGGCCGAGGAGGCGGGCGGTGACGCCGCTCTCGAACTCACCCAACTCGTTGGACGCGCCGATGAAGAGGAAGGACACCGAGGCCACCCGACCCCGCATGGGGTCGGGTGTGACGATCTGGATGAGGGTTTGCCTCACGTAGACGCTCACCATGTCGGCGCCTCCGAGCGTGGCCAACATCATGAGCGAGAGGACGAACGACCGTGACAGCGCGAACACGATCGTGGCCACGCCGAAAACGGCGACACCCGTGAACATCGCGAAGCCGGCCTTCCTGTAGACCGGTCGTGTCGCGAGCACCAGCGCCACCACCGCCGCGCCCGCGGCGGGGGCCGCGCGCAGCATACCGAAGCCCTCCGCGCCGACGTGGAGGATGTCGCGCGCGAAGACGGGCAGGAGCGCGGTCGCTCCACCGAGCAGAACCGCGAAGAGATCGAGCGAGATCGCCCCGAAGACGATCTTGTTGTTCCACACGTAGGAGAGGCCTTCGAGAACCTGCTCGACCCGGGACGTGGTCAGGGCCTTGGGCCGGGTGGGCTTCCGGATCAGGCCGATGCCCATGATCGCCACGACGTAGAGCGCGGCGGACACCGCATACGAGTGCGCGGACGACCCGTGCGCCACGACGAAGCCCGACAGGACGGGGCCGGCGATCGTCCCCACCTGAAAAGCGAGCGAATTCCACGCGATGGCCCGCGGCAGCAGCTCCTGCGGCACGAGCATCGGCGCGAGCGCGACGCCCGCCGGGGCGCGAAAAGCACGTGCGATCCCGAAGCCGAACGCGATGCCGATGAGCACGTGGACGGTCAGTAGCCCGGCGAACGCGCATGCCACGAGACCCATCGCGCATGCCGCTTCCGCCGCGAAGCTCGCCACGAGCACGGTCTTGCGTGGGTAGCGGTCGGCGATCACGCCGGCCGGGAGCGCCAGGAAGAAGAGCGGGAGAAACGTGGCGAGACCGAGGAGTCCCACGAACAGAGCCGACTCGGCCACACCCCGATCCGCGCGGGCCAGGTCGTACACCTGCCACCCCATCGTCACGCTCTGAGCCATCGTGCCGAGCACGCCGAGCGCGCGCGCGGCCAGGAACACCATGAAATCGCGCTCGGCCAGAAGCGCGCGTGCGTCTCCCCTCCGCGTTCTGTGCGCGGCAGCCTTGTCGGCATCGATCATCGGCGGAGTGTGGCACCTCGGGCGCTCCGAGTCCAGAAAATCGCTATTCTGTTGCTCCGCGAAGACCCTGAGATCGGGTCCGACCCTTCGCCGTCCACATGGTTGTCTGGAGTCGAGCAGAATGCGCGAGTGGCAGGATGAGACGTGGGCCATCCGGGCCCAGGTGGAGCGGTCCGCTCAAGCGGAGCATTCCGTTCCGGTCTACTTGACGTCGAGCTTCGTGTTCGACGGGGCGGAGGAGATGCGGGCGGCGTTCGCCGACGAGGTGCCCCGCAACATCTATAGTCGGTTCACGAACCCCAACGTCGATGAACTCGTGAACAAAGTCCGCCGGATGGAGGGCGCCGAAGCGGGCCACGCCACCGCCACGGGTATGGCCGCGACGTTCGCGACCTTCGCCGGCTTGCTCAGAGCGGGAGATCATATCGTCTCCGGGCGGGCGGTCTTCGGATCCACGCACACGCTCCTGACCAAGATCCTTCCCCGGTTCGGCTTCACACACACCTATGTCGACCTCACGGCAGAGCGCGAGGTGTGGGAGCGCGCGGTTACCGAGGACACCCGGATGATCTTCGTGGAGACGCCCACGAACCCTGGCGTCGAGATCGCGGACCTCGGCGCGCTGGGCGACCTCGCACGGGAACGAGGTCTCATACTCGTGGTGGACAATACCTTCGCCACGCCGGTACTCCAGAAACCGCTCCGCCACGGCGCCGTCATCGTAATCCACTCGTGCACCAAGTTCATCGACGGGCAGGGGCGAGTCATGGGCGGGGTGGTCGTAGGGCCGGCCGACCTGCTCGCCGACATCCGGACCTTCTGCCGCAGCACAGGCCCTTC
>JBBSOM010000001.1:0-27320 GCA_038259715.1 Longimicrobiales bacterium | reverse complement strand
GCCACCTGAGCCACCTGCGGCAGCGGGATGCCATGTTCGTCCTCGCGGTACGCGAGATCCCCGATCACATGGATCTCCGGGTGGCCCTCGACGCGAAGCAGTTCGTCCACCGGGATGCGCCCACCACGTGCGACAGGCAACCCCCAGGAACGGACCTTCGGGTCACCCTGGATGCCGGCTGTCCAGACGACCGTCCCGGTCGGGATCGACTCCCCTCCCGCCAGCGTGACCGAATCCGGTCCGACCGTCTCGACCGTGACGCCGGTACGCACCGACACCTTGCGCCGGCGCAGGCGGTCGACCGCATAGGCGCCCAGACGCTCCCCCATTCCACCCAGCAGATGGTCCGTGGCCTCGATGAGCACCACCGAGATCTCCTCGGCGCCGAGCCCCGGGTAGTCCCGGCGCAGCGGTCCGTGGATCAGCTCCGCCAGAGCGCCCGAGAACTCGACCCCGGTCGCCCCGCCCCCCACCACCGTGAACGTGAGGAGGCGACGGCGCAGCGCGGGGTCGGTCGTGGCCACAGCCACTTCAAAGCACGTCAGAACGTGGTGGCGGAGCGGGACGGCGTCGTCCATCCAGCGGAGTGGAAAGGCGTGCTCCGCCGCGCCCTCGACCCCGAAGTAGTGCGACACGCTGCCCAGCGCCAACACCAGGATGTCGTACGGAAGCGGCCCGGCCGAGGTGAGCACCCGCCGCGCCTCGATGTCGAGGCCGGTTACGTCGGCCATGCGCACCTCGACGTTCTCGGCCTTCCGGAAGATCGAGCGCACAGGGTAAGCGATATCGGCCGGCACGAGTTCCGCCGCGGCCACCTGGTACAGGAGCGGAAAGAACGTGTGGTAGTTGTTGCGGTCCACGAGCACGACGTCGGCCGCCTCGCCCCCGAGCGCGCGGGCCACCCACAAGCCGCCGAATCCGGCGCCCGCGATGACGACGCGTGGTCCCCTCATCAGGTGGCCGCTCCCCGCCCTACGCGACCGGGGTGTCGGGTGCGATGTCCCGCGCCCACGCCTTCATCCCTCCGCGGAGGTTGTAGACGTCCCTCCTGCCCGACGCCACCAGGAAGTTGGCCGCCATGAGGCTCCGCTGCCCGCTCCGGCAGCACACGACCACGGGCCGGTCGGTCGGCACTTCGACCAGGTGCTCTTCGAGCCGGTCCATCGGGATGAGCACGGCTCCCTTCGACTCGAGGTTGCTCACCTGCCACTCCCACGGCTCCCGCACATCGAGCAGGAACGGAGGCGGGTCGGCCGACAGGAGCTCGACGAGTTGTCGGGGTTCCAGTTCTTCCACGGTTCCCTCTTTTCCGGAAGGTGACGAGGCGGCATCGGAGTCCGCGGGAGCCACGCCGCAGAAGACGTCGTAGTCGATGAGCCCCTTCTGCGTCGGTACGTCCCCGCACACGGGGCATTCAGGATTGCGGCGGACGGAGATCTCCCGCCATGTCATCGCCAGGGCATCGAAGAGGAGCAGGCGGCCGGAGAGCGAGTCACCGAGGCCGAGCACGAGCTTGATTGTCTCCATGGCCTGCATGGAGCCGATGATTCCGGGCAGAACACCCATGACGCCGCCTTCGGCGCAGTTGGGAACGAGGCCAGGAGGAGGCGGTTCCCGGAAGAGGCATCGATAGCAGGGCCCCCCGGGCATCGCAAACACCGAAACCTGACCCTCCCAACGGAAGATCGAACCGTACACGTTCGGCTTGCCGAGCAGGACGCAGGCGTCGTTGACCAGATAGCGTGTCGGGAAGTTGTCCGTGCCGTCCACCACCACGTCGTACCCCCCCAGCACGTCGAGCGCGTTCTCGCTGCTCAGGCGGAGTTCGTGGCGCACGATCTCGACATGTGGATTCACGTCGGCCAGGCGGTCGGCCGCGCTGTCGAGCTTGCTCCGGCCCACGTCGCGGGTGCCGTGGAGCAGTTGTCGATGGAGGTTCGAAGCATCGACCACGTCGAAGTCCACGAGACCCAACGTGCCGACGCCGGCCGCGGCCAGATACAATGCCAGGGGTGAGCCGAGCCCTCCGGCGCCGACGCACACGACGCGCGCGGCCTTGAGACGGCGCTGCCCTTCGGGGCCGACTTCGGGCAGGACCAGGTGGCGCGCGTAGCGGTAGATTTCCTCGCGGGACAATTCGGGCTCGGACATGGGCAATTGCACCCCTCCTGACACCGCGGGTTCCTCACCCGGCAGCCCCTGGTCAGGGCCGCCTCCCCTCTACGACGAGCTGCGTACCCTGGACACGGGCCGGTCCAGGGGCATATTATCTACGAAATATTTCGTATATGCCCCCTGCTGCCGGGGGACAGGCTTCGACGGGAGATCGAATGGGAGGAGAGACCTCGTTCACCGAGCGGGAGCTGGACATCATGAGCGTGCTCTGGCGTGCCGGATCCGGCACCGTTGCCGAGGTGCGCGACGCGCTCACGGTGGACCTGGGCTACACCAGCGTCCTCAAGATGCTGCAGATCCTGGAGGAGAAGAGCCTGGTCCGACACGAGTCGGAGGGGCGCGCGTACCGCTACTTCGCCGTCGTGGCGCCGGAAGAGGCGGGAGGCGACGCGCTGCGCCGCATCGTGGACAAGATCTTCCAGGGCTCCGCCGAGTTGGCGATGGCGCGGCTTGTCTCCGACCGACCCCTGCGCGCCGACGAGGTGACTCGTCTCAGGGCGCTCCTCGACGAGGCCGCCGCAGCCGCGGACGAAGAAGACCCGGCCAGCCGAAGGTAGACGTACGGGCGCCGGAGCGGCCCGCTCGCGCTCACTTCCCCGCTTCGCCGGGCGTGCCGATCCGACCGCCGTCGGCCACGACCTGGAACGCGAGCGCGTCCTGTTGTAGCCGGCTCACGACGGCGGCGGGCTGTCCCGCGAGCTTGGCGACGTCCGAAAGCTGAAGCGCCATCACGTAGTAGTACCACGGGATGTTCAGCGTGGACCGGTCGGACCAGATGTCCCGGTTCCGGATCGAGCGGTACTGGTAGAGATCCTCGTACAGCGCCAGGGAAGACTTCAGGTCGAAGTACTCTCCCCCGTACTGGTCCGAGCCCTTCACGAGGCCTTCCGGCTGCGCCTGGTCGAGTTTGCGTAGCGCGAGCTTCACGGCCAGGCCGTGACGCACGCCCCACCGGCCGAGGCCGAGCGTGGTCATGAGGCCCCCGGTCGCCGCGAAATAAATGGGGCGCTCGTCGATCGAATCGTGGATGAACGCCAGCGCGATTTGCGCGTCACGGTTCATAACCATCCCGGAAGGATACGTGACCGCGAGCTGGGGAAAGGGCACCGTCACGTCCTGATCGAGGCGCGCTCCCTGGATCTGGTCCATCTGGGCGGCGTCCAGGGTGGTGACCGGCCGCTCGGGCGGGTGGTCGGGCGCGTCGTAGATTTCCGCCAACTCGGGCGCGTCGTAAGGTCGCTGACGGCCTGGAGTGGTCAACTCCTTGATCTGCTTGGGATACCAGTCCGTGAAGAGGTACTGGCCGACGACGACCGTCACGTCGCGGCGCACCCCTTCCACCTCCTGGAGATACCAGAGCGGAAACGTGTCGTTGTCGCCGTTCGTGAAGAGGATGGCGTACGGTTCGACGCTCATGAGCAGGTCATAGGCCCAGTCACGCGCCGCGTAGTCTCCAGCGCGCGACGCCCAACTCCAGTTCGTGGCGAGCGGCACGAAGGCCACCGCCAGGACGGGCGCGGCCAGCACCCACCCGCGCGCGTGCCGCGTGGCCGAGGCGAGCGTACTCCAGACCCAGGCCAGTCCTACGCCGGACAGGACACCCCATAAAAGAAACGCGGCGACGAAGAAGTAGTCGCGCTCCCGGACCTCGTGCGTGGTCGACCCACCGGGAACGTTGGGTGACAGCGAATACCCGTACTTGAAGTTCAGATAATAGACGAGCCCGAGGGTCAACGTGACGACGAGCGTGCCCATGTACGCGAACACCACCCGATCGGCCGTCCACGCCATCCACAAGCCGCAAAGACCCAGGGCCAGGAACAGCAGTGTGAACGGGAGCCTGGTGCCCGACGGGAGTTGGCTGACGTCCAGCCCGCGCGTCCACTGCCAGTCGAAATACTGCCAGAAATTCGCGAGTTGGGCTCTCACGGGCGCCTGGCGCTCCGTGACCGGCGGCTTCTGGTATTGCTTCCGCGCAAGATTGTAGGCGAGTGCGGGGCACCCGGCCTTCCCGTTCGAATAGATCGCGACCGCGGCCGACACGGCGCTCTCGCAGGTGGCGTCCCCTTCGTTGATGACGGGCTTCTGAGCGGCGCGGATGGGTAGAAAGAAGTTCAGGGACAGGCCGAGCACCACAAGTGCCACGGCGCGGCCCAGGAAGCTCGGCCGCAGGACCTTCATGGGGGCCGAAAGCAGAACCAGTACGGCCAACGCGGGGGCCGGAAGCACCGACATGAGATGGTTGGTACTGCCGAGCACCATCAGGAAGAGCGCCCACAGCAGGAGTCGCTCGCTTCCCGGCTCATCCCGACGGTCGCGCCAGCGGAGCGCGAGCCAGGTCACGGCGGCGATCACCGCCACGCTGAGCGTATAGACCTTCTCGTTGACGGTCGACTGCCCCCACACCGTGTAGCTGGTGGCCCCTATCAGCGTCGCCGCCGCCGCGCCGACCAGCGCCTTACGGCCCGCCAACCTGGGTGCGACCATGCGGTGCGCCACCAGAAAAAGGCAGCCGCTGGCGAGCGCGCTCGTGGTCGCGGCGAATAAGTTGATGCGGACGGCAACCGGAAGTCCGAACGGAGAGAGCAGCAGGCTCCACGATCGGGCGAGCACCACGAAGAGCGGATTTCCCGGGGGATGGGGAATGCCGAGGATGTAGGCGGTCGCGATGTATTCACTCGTGTCCCAGAACGCCGTCGTCGGCGCAAGGGTCACGACATACAGCGCGAAGACCGCCAGGCCCACGAGGACCGCGACGGCATAAGGGGGACGTCGATCGTCCATCTGTCAGCGCTTCACCGCGATGAAGGAGATCTCGAGCGCGGCTCCTCCCACGAGGTCCTTGACCGCCACCGCCTCCCGTGCCGGAGGATCGCTCTTGAAGTACTCGCCATACACCTGGTTCAGCTCCGCGTACCCGTCGATGTCGGCCAGATAGATGGTCCCCTTCACGACGTTTCCGAAGTCGAGCCCCAACTCGGCGAAGAGCGACTTGAACTGCTCCATGATGTTCCGGGTCTCGGCGGCGACCCGCCCGTCCGTCATCGCCCGGGTCTCGGCGGTGGCGCCGACCTTGCCGCTGAACCAATACGTGTCGCCCACCTGTACGGCGGCGCTGTACGGACGGCCGTCGGCGGGCTGATGGGCGATGCGGGGGGCCGCTTGCGCGGATAGGCCCTGCACGGACAGGCCCGGCATGAACAGGCATGGAGTGGCGAGGGTGGCGGCGAAGGCCAGAACGTAGACGGCGCGCATGACGAAGCTCCTCTCGGGCGGTGGATGGTGGCGGGATGATGCCTACCGGTCGTCGAGGCGCGCAAGCGCAGGGCGTAACTCCCAGGTCTCAGGCCGCGAGGCACTTCGTTGGTCCGCTACGACCGTTCCGGGTATATTCCCCGACGCCATCCACACGACGAAGCACGGTGACACGGAAGCCCATCCTCAGGTTGACAGCCCTCCTGTTCGCCGTCGCGTTCCAGGTCGCGACGCTCGGCGAAGCGCTGGGCTTCCATCCTTGCCCGCACCACGACGCGCTCGCATTGGGCGGAGCCGCTCTCGGCGCCCATCATGCGATGACCCCCGCCGATGGCGACACGGGGACGCCGCCCTCGCATCGGGCGTGCACCTGCGTGGGACAGTGTCAGGCGGGGGGAGTCGTTGGATTCATCGGCGGCCACGACGCTCCTGCGTTGACATTGGCCGCAGCGAGCACAACGGCGACCGCCGGCACCCCGCGCTCCGAGCCACCTCTCCGGCAGGCGGCCCGCCTCCTTCCCTTCGCCACCGCACCCCCGATCCACGGCTAGGACCGTTTTGCTTCTCTGCGTATGTCCCGGCGCGTCCGGGCCATGCGTCGATCCTATTGCCGTGGGCAGCGGTGGCCTCATTGCGCCGTAGCCCTTCATGAACGAGGGGATTGGACATGGTGGGAAGGCTGAGGTACGGGTGGGGCGCATCGCCCCTGCACACCTATGTCGCGTTGACCGTGGGGCTTTTCGCTGTCGTGGGACCTCTGTCGGCGCAGGAGACGGGCGCCGTGCGCGGGTCGGTGGTCGCGGACGGGACCGGCGCGGCGCTTTCATCCGTGGACGTCTTCGTCCCGGCCGCGGGCCGGCGAGCGCTCACCGATCGCAGCGGGCGATTCGTTCTGGTGGGTCTGCGCCCGGGCAGTTGGGAGTTGGTGGCGGAAAGGGTGGGCTACGGTACCGGGCGCCAGAGCGTGACGGTGACGCCCGGGGGCACCGCCGACGTCACGTTCCGGCTGGCCGACCGGGCTCTCTCCATTCCGGAGGTTGTGGTGACCGCGTCGAGGGAGGCGCAGAACCTCTCGGAGGTAGCCGCGTCCGTGGGGGTCATCGGGTCGGCGGCTCTACGAGACGTGCACCCGGCCCACCCCTCGGAGATCATGGGCCAGGTGCCCGGGGTCTGGGTCAATGTGACGGGCGGAGAAGGCCACATGACCGCCATCCGCCAGCCGTTGTCGACGAGCCCGGTGTACCTGTATCTCGAGGACGGCGTGCCGACCCGGTCCACCGGCTTTTTCAACCACAATGCGCTGTACGAGGTCAACGTCCCCCAGGCCGATCGCATCGAGGTCATGAAGGGGCCGGCGAGCGCGCTCTATGGCAGCGATGCCATCGGCGGCGTCATCAACGTCGGGACCCGGGCGCCGTCCCAGGACACGGAAGCCGAACTTTCCCTCGAGGGTGGCGCATACGGATACAAGCGGCTCCTGGCATCGCTGAGCGGGACCCCTGCCGGCAATGGCCTTCGAGCCGACTTCAACGCGACCCGGACCGACGGGTGGCGCGAGGGAACACAGTACGACCGGTATTCCGGCACGCTTCGCTGGGATCGGCGCGCAGGCGAAGGCTCCTTCCTGAAGACCGTCCTGACATACTCCTCCATCGACCAGAACACGGCAGGGAGTTCCGCGGTGTCGCGGAGCGATTTCGAGTCGGACCCCACCGTGAACTACACGCCCATTTCCTATCGGGACGTCCAGGCGTTCCGCGCGTCTGCCGCGTACGAGCGCCAAGCGGCGACGTGGAAGTTGAGTTTGACGCCGTACGCCCGGTACAACTCGATGGACATCCTCCCCAATTGGTCGTTGACCTACGACCCGTCCATCTATAGAACCGAGAACAGCTCGGTGGGCATCTTGGCCAAGGTGGACCGGCCGATGCTCGGTCAAAAAGGCAGGGTCATCGCGGGCGTGGACGTGGACTACTCGCCGGGCAGTTACCGGGAGCACTCGATCACGCCCGCGAAGGACGGCAAGGTCTTCACCTCTTATGCCGACGGCGCAACGCTGTACGACTACGACGTGACGTTCCACCAGGTGTCCCCTTATGTGCACGCCGAGGTCACACCCACCGACGGCATCCACCTGAGCGGGGGGCTCCGATTCGACGTGCTCGGATACGACTATCAGACGCACCTCGCGCCGCTCCAGACCGGGTCTCACCGCCGACCTGGGGACGGAACGCCCGGATTCGCGGCTCTGAGCCCGAAGGTCGGCATCACGTTCCAGGCCACCGACGGGATGAACCTGTTCGCATCGTTCCGCAGGGGCTTCCGCGCGCCCTCGGAGGGTCAGCTCTTCCGCCAGGGCTCAGCCACCAACACCGTGGATCTGGAGCCCGTGAAGGCCAACTCGCTGGAGGCCGGCCTGCGCGGCCACGTCGGGAGTCGCGTCAGCTATGACGTAGCGCTTTACCGGATGTCCAAGTTGGACGACGTCCTGGACTATCGGCACGACGACGGACACACGGAGAGCGTGAACGCGGGGGAGACCCTACACCGTGGTGTGGAGGTGGGCGTGGGGCTCGGCCTGGCGCCGGGCGTGGAGGTCGACGTGTCCTACTCCGTGGCGAAGCATACCTATCAGGACTGGCGCCTGGACGATGGCACCAACTACAGCGGCAAGGAGATGGAGTTCGCGCCCCACCAGATCGGCAACGTCCGCCTGGAGTTGTCGCCGACCTGGCTGGGCGGTGCGCACGCGACCCTCGAATGGGTGAGGGTGGGTCCGTACTGGATGGACGCCGCCAACGAGAACGAGTACGAGGGTCACGACCTGCTGAATGCACGGGTCACGTATTCGGTGACGGAGCGACTCGACCTGTTCGCGCGCCTGGACAATCTGGGGGACACACGATATGCGGAACGGGCGAGCTACAACGCGTTCCGCGGCCAGGAGCTCGCGCCGGGCATGCCACGCACGCTCTACGCGGGAGTGCGCATCCGATGAACTCGATGATGCGGATGAACACGATGGTGCGGGCCGGATCCACGGCCGCGATCGCGGTCCTGCTATGGGCGGGATGCACCGAGCACCCTGTGACCTTGGGCCCCATGGTCACACTGGCGGAGATGGGGGCGAGCAATCCCACCGTGGCGGTGGCGCCGGGGAGTGACACGGCGTACGTGGCCTGGGTGGAGGGCGCGGAAGGCTCGACGGGCAACGTCCGGTTGGCCACGGTCGTCGGGGGATCGGCGACCGGAGCGCCCGTGCGCGTGAACGACATCGACCAGGATGCAGCCCCGCATCTCCAGGCACCGGCGCAGGTCGCGGCCGGGCCCGGCGGTCACGTCTACGTGGCCTGGCAGAACAATACCATCATCGAAGGCCGCCGCTTTCCCGCGAGTGACCTCCGCCTGGCGCGTTCGGAGGACGGCGGGCGCACGTTCGCTCCCGCCATCACCGTGAACGACGACGCGGGCGGCCAGCCGGCCTCCCACACGTTCCACAACCTCTTGGTGGCGCCGGATGGCTCCGTGGTCGTGTCCTGGCTCGATGGGCGAGAGAGCGCGAACGCGGAATCCGGCGGCCCGGAGACGCGAACGGACGGCACCGTGGCGCACGCCGAAATGTCGCACAGCGACATGGCCATGTCCGACGGGTCCAGCTCGAGCGTCCGGGTCGCCGTATCGCACAACGGAGGCGAAAGCTTCGAGCCCGGCATAGTGGTCGACACGGAGACGTGCCCCTGTTGCCGCACGGCGCTCGCGGCCGCGCCCGACGGCACGCTCTTCGTGGCATGGCGGAAGATCTTCGAGGGGGACGTCCGTGACGTCGTGGTGGCGCGCTCCACGGACGGCGGCCGCACCTGGAAGGCGCCGGTCAAGGTGGCGGACGACGGATGGGTCTTTCCGGGGTGTCCCCACGCCGGCCCCGCCCTCACGGTGGATGCCGCGGGCGGCCTGCATGTGGCGTGGTACACGGGTCGAGACAGTGGCGCCGGGATGTATCACGCGGTGTCGAGCAACGGCGGACGGACCTTTGCGAGCGCGGCGCCCCTCCTCGCCGGAGGGTGGGTGCCGCCTTCCCAGGTCGCGCTGGCTCCCGATGGGCACGACGGTGCATGGGTCGCATGGGAGGACCGGCGGGAGGAGGCCCCATCCTTTCTGCTGAGCAACGCACGCGCCGGGAACGCCCAGGCCGGCGACCCCGTGGTCACCCCCGGATCCAACCCCGCCATCGCGCCGCTGAACGGTGGGGCCGTGGTCGCCTGGCTCGAGGGTGACGCAGTCCGGTTTCGTGGCGTGACGCCGTCATGAGCCGACTAACGCCGCCGGCGGCCGTGTGGATGACGGCCGTGGCGGCGGCGGTGGCGTCCTGTGGCGGGTCGGGCCCGGGCGCCCACCGTCCCGTGGCCGAGGGGGACCGGGCGCCGGAGTACGGCGCCCGGTCCCTCCAGGGCGACAGCGTGGATCTCGCCGCGCTCCGCGGCCGGCCCGTCCTGCTCAATCTCTGGGCTACGTGGTGCGTCCCATGTCGGCAGGAGATGCCCGACTTGCAGGCCCTTCATGAGCAGATGGGGGACCGCCTCCAGGTCGTGGGCGTGAGCATCGACGCCGCAGGCGCCCGCGACCAGATCCACGCGTTCCTGGCCGACGCGGGCGTGGACTTCCCGATCTGGCACGACCCGGGCCAGCGCTTCGTACGCCGCTTCACCACGGTGGGCGTGCCCGAAACGTTCCTGCTCGATGCCGAGGGTGTGGTCCGGCACCTGTGGATCGGTCGTTTCAGTCCGCTGGACACCGAGAACGTCCGCGTGATCGAGCGGGTGGCGAACGCTCCGTAGCCCCTTTACCGCATACCCAGGAGCTGACGGACTGCCGTCTTCACGTCGGCGTCCTTGTCGTCGGCGGCCTGCGCGAGCAGGCTCTTCGCATGCGGTGTCCCGATGTCGTGCAGCGCGCGGTAGGCGGCAATCCGGACGTCCGCCGGGGGGTGCGAGAAGAACGACCCCACCGCGCGCTTTTCAATGGCGTTCACCGCGCCCGGGTCCCCGAGCCGGCCGAGCGCCCCCAGAACGCCGATGACCACGGCGGGATCGGTCTCGCTGTCGAGCACCTCGAGGAGCGGCTTCATCGCGCGCTCGACCTTGAGGTCGCCGGCGGCCGTCGCCGCGGCGATACGCACCTCCGGATCCGGATCCTGGATCATTCCCTGGACAAGCATCGCGGCGTCCTCACCGCCGACCTTGCACAGCGCCAGGACCGCTTCGCGCCGGACCGCGGGCTCGCTGTGCGCAAGCGTGCCGATGATCAACTCGACCGCGTGGTCACCGCCGACCTCACCCAGGAGCGCGACGCCGTCGCGGATGACGAACCCCCTATTGTCCTCGACCATCTGCTCGACGATCGGCGTCGCCACATCCCCTATGGCCACCATGGCGTCCAGGTACGTCCGCCGGGCAGGCCGATCGGTGGAGGAGGTCAGAGCGTCGGAGATCGCAACGACCATGTCGTGACCCAGCATCCGACTGATCGCGACCAATCGCGCGCGTCGCTCCCCGTCGTCCGTCGCCCCCAGGCGCGCCGCGATCCAGCTCGCGACACCGGGGCTGAGCAGCGCTTGCGCCATGGCCAGACACGCCTCGTCCGGCGGATCACCGGCCTCGAGGGTAAGCCGCTCCACGGCGTCGGCCAGGACGTCGAGCTGGTTGGCCTCACGGAGCGGCGCTGCCGCCGTACGGACGGCACTTCCCTTTCCGCCGCGATCGAGAGGAGCGGACGCCAGGAAGGCGTCGACCGCGGCACCCAGCGCGGCGGGGTCGGCGGCCGCGACCGGGGGTCCAGAAGGCTCCGTCTCCTGGACCTCCTCCCATACCATCTCCTCGCCCGTCACTCCCGGGCCCCTGGACTCGCGGAACAGCGCGTCGATGGAGCGGGCGATCCCGGTCAGCTCCTTCCTGGGCTCCAACGGCTGCATACGTCTCCGAGAGGGATTCGGGGGCGAGTCACAGGGTCACCGATCACAGGGACACCGAATGTAGGCCGGTGCACCCCGGCCACGCGAGAGTGCGGGATCCGCACGTACGACCGCCGTCGGCGCGCTCAGTCCGCAGCCTCCACCGGGAGCCCTTGCCGGATCCGTGCCGTGATCCCGCCGTCGACGTTCGCCACGTCGCCGAAGCCTTCCGCCCGCAGAATGCTGGCGGCGATCGCCGAGCGCGCTCCGGTACGGCAGTATACCAGCAGCGGCCGATCCCGCGGCAACTCGCCCGCACGCTCACGCAGGTAACCGAGGTGCACGTGGTGCGCACCCGGGACGTGGGAATCGTTCCATTCCGTCTGGTTGCGCACGTCCACCAGCACGGCTCCCTCGTCGCGGACCGCCCGCTCCGCGCCCTCCCAGTCGAGGACGGCGTACGTCGCGAGCGGCCCCTCCCGGGCCGCCCACGCCTCCACCGCCGACGCGTCGAACCAACCGGCAACGCGGTCGAGCCCGATCAACACCAGGTCGCGCACCGCCTCGCGCGCCTGCGCCGCTCCTTCCGCGATGAGTCGGATCGGCCGGTCGTACGGGAGGAACCACCCTGCCCAGTTCGGGAAGGAGCGGTCGAGCGGGATGTTCAGGGTGCCGGGGACATGACCCCCGGCGAAGACCGCACGCGGCCGCGTATCGACGAGAGGATCGCCGGAGGACAGTGCGCTCGCCAGCGCGTCGTCCGGCAGGCGCGGCGGTGCCGGCATTGATCCGAGGATCGCGGGGCCGTCACGGTTCATCCGCTTCATCTCGGCGAAGTACCGGGGCGGCTCGGGTTGGTCCTCGAGTACCCGGGCCACGAACTCTTCCTCCGTCGTGCACTGAAACGCCCAATTCACGAGCTTCTCGTACCCGAGCGTCGACGTGGGAACCGACCCGAGCGCCTTTCCGCAGGCGGAACCGGCGCCATGTCCCGGCAACAGTTGAAGGTAGTCGGGCAATTGCCGGAAACGTTGGAGCGACCGGTAGAGCACTCTGGCCCCATACTCCATCGTGCCCTTCACCCCGGCCGCCTTTTCGAGCAGGTCGGGGCGGCCCACGTCCCCGACGAACACGAAGTCGCCCGTGAGTACACCCATGGGTTGGTCCGAAGCCGCGCCGTCCGTGATCATGAACGAGATGTGCTCGGGAGTGTGTCCGGGCGTATGGAGAATGCGGATGCCGATCTTACCCAGGCGGACCTCATCCCCGTCGTGCACGAGTCGGGCGCCGTCGCCCTCCGCGAAGGCGTAGCGCCACTCGGGAGGAGCGTCTCCGGACAGGAGCAGGCCCGCGCCCGCGCGTGCCGCCAGTTCCCGGGAACCCGAGAGGTAGTCGGCATGGATGTGGGTCTCGCCGACCCACCGGATCGCCATGCCTTCCTGCTCGGCCGCGGTCACGTAGACGTCGACGTCACGGTGCGGGTCGACGACGAGGGCCTCGCCCGTGGCCTGACAACCGACCATATAGCTGGCCTGCGCGAGCTTGTCGTCGTAGAAGCGACGGAGAAGCATGGATGGGGCCTCCAGCGGAGAGGGACACACGCATGGACGATTGCACGATACGAAGCCAGGCGGAAGTGCGCTTGCTGGGGCACACGAGGACTGGGCATCTTTAGGATTCGACCCCTGAATCGACCCAGCCGGAGTCCCACCTTGATCCGTTCCCATTTCGCGCTTCGAACTGTGATGGTCGCGACGTCCATCCTCGTCGCGGTCCCGTCTTTCGCATCCGGGCAGACGTTGTCCCAGGCCGACGTCGCCGGTCTCCGGCCCCGCGAGATCGGCCCAGCCGTGGTGAGCGGACGCATCGTCGACATCGCGGTCGTGGAGAAGGACGCGCGCGTCTTCTACGTCGCCGCGGCCACGGGTGGCGTCTGGAAGACCACGGACAACGGCGTGCGCTTCCAGCCCGTGTTCTACCGGGAGGCCACCCACTCGGTCGGTGACATCGCCGTGAGCCAGATCGATACCAGTATCGTCTGGGTGGGCACGGGCGAGCGCGCGAGCCGCCAGAGCAACGGGTGGGGAGACGGCGTCTACAAGTCCACGGACGGCGGCGGGACGTGGCACAACATGGGGCTCGGTGACACCAAGGAAATCGGCCGCGTTGCGCTCGACCCGACGGACGTGAACACCCTCTACGTCGCGGCCATGGGACACCTCTGGGGCCCGAACGAAGAGCGCGGACTCTTCAAGTCCACCGACGGCGGTCAGACGTGGCGGAAGGTCCTGTACGTGGACGCGGAAACCGGCGCAGCGGATGTCGCCATCGATCCGGCGAACCCGCGCACGGTCTACGCCGCCATGTACCAACGTCGGCGCCGGCCCTGGGGCTTCCACGGTGGCGGGCCCGGGAGCGGGCTCTACAAGTCGACGGACGGCGGTGAAAACTGGACCAAGCTGACCAACGCCGGACTCGACAACGGACTTCCCACGGGCGTGATCGGCCGCATCGGCATCGCCGTGTACCCGAAGGACCCGCGCATCCTGTACGTGAGCGTCGAGCAGGGTGAACGCTACAACGCGTCGACCGCATACCAACAGACTGGCGCCGGCCTCTACCGTTCCGACGACGGGGGTGCCACGTGGACGTTCCAGAGCGACTGGAATCCTCGCCCGATGTACGCGAGTCAGCCCACGGTGGACCCGAACGACGACCAGCGCGTCTACATGCTGAACGCGTACTCGTATTCGGACGACGCCGGCAAGACGTTCACCGTACCGCGCGAGGACCGCACGCACGGCGACGACCGCTTCGTGTGGGTGGACCCGCACGACTCGAACCATGTCATGAAGGCCGACGACGGCGGGCTGGGCATCAGCTACGACCGCGGCAACCACTTCCTGTTCGTCACGGACCTTCCGCTCTCGCAGTGGTACCACGTCGACGTCGACAACGCGGTGCCGTACAACGTGTACGGCGGCT
This sequence comes from Longimicrobiales bacterium, assembly GCA_038259715.1. Lineage (GTDB taxonomy): Bacteria > Gemmatimonadota > Gemmatimonadetes > Longimicrobiales > Gaopeijiaceae > SZUA-318. The sequence continues at coordinate 12,958 of JBBSOM010000001.1, read as the reverse complement.
TGCAGGACAACGGAAGTTGGGCGGGCCCCACCCAGGTGTACCGCGCGGAAGGGATCCTGAACCAGGACTGGGTCCGCTGGGGCGGCGGCGACGGGTTCCAATCCCGGGTCGACACGACGAACAACCGCATCCTCTACTCCGAGAGCCAGTACCTTGGCCTGACCCGCAACGACATCGTGACCGGTGAGGGCCGCGACATCCGGCCGGATCAGCCCGAAGGCTATATCGGGGACCGGCGCAACTGGACGACGTGGCCGGACCTGAAGAACCCGAAGGAGCGCCTCGGCAACGCGATGGCGCCGGGCAACTGGGACGGACCGTTCACCCTGAGCCCGCACGATCCGAACACCCTTTATGCGGGGCTCGACAAGCTCTACCGCAGCACCGACCGCGGCGACACATGGGAAGCGATCGGAAGCCCGACCACCGGCACCGACCGGCGCACGCTCGAGATCATGGGTGAACGTCCGGACACCTTCACGCTCTCGCTCGACGACGGCATCCCCTATTGGCCGACGATCAGCGCCATCGCCGAGTCCGAGTTCACACCGGGCGAACTGTACGTCGGCACGGATGACGGCCAGGTGCAGGTCACCCCGGACGGCGGCGAGACCTGGACGAACGTGACGGCCAACGTGCCGGGTATGCCCAAGCTCGGGTGGGTCAACGACCTGCACGCCTCGAAGGCGCACGACGGCCGCGTCTACCTCGCGGTCACGAACTACCGCAACGACGACTACGCCAACTACCTGTGGCGCTCCGACGACCACGGCCGGACCTGGACGTCGATCGTCGGCGACCTTCCCTCGGACCGCGTGGCGCGCTCTCTCTTCGAGGACCGCCGAAACCCCGACGTGCTCTACCTCGGCACCGAATTCGGTGTGTACTGGTCGTGGGACCAGGGCACCCACTGGGTCGAGCTTACCGGCGGCCTGCCCACCGTGCCCGTGAACGACCTCCTGGTCCACCCGCGGGACAACGACCTGGTGCTCGGCACGCACGGCCGCGGCGTTTGGATCCTCGATCAGGTGAGCGCGCTGCAGAACCTCACCCCCGAGGTCGCGGCCCAGGCCGCGTACCTGTTCCCGATCGATCCGGCCCAGGAGACGCGTTACCGCAGCGAACGCGCGCACACGGGCAACATGATCTTCGAAGGGGAAAACCCCCCCGCCGCCGCGCTCCTCGACTATTGGGTGCGCGCCGCGAATACCGAAGTGTCGATCGACGTCTTCGACGCGGCTGGAGGGCACGTCGCGACCGTGGCCGGGCCGCATGCGCGCGGCGTGAACCGCGCCGAATGGAATCTGAGATATTCGCTGGATGCGACCGCGCCGACCGAGCCCGGGGAGAGCGCGGAGAGCGGGGAGGGTGGCTTCCGCAGCGCGCTCCAGGGCGCCCGTGTCGACCCGGGTCTCTACACGGTGCGCATGACGGCGGGCGGCGTCACACAGGAGCGCGCGGTGCGCGTCGAGGACGACCCCCGCATCCACGTCGACCCGCTGGTACGCCACCAGTGGCGCGTCACGCTCCAGGAGATCACGACCACGCTGCTGGAAGCGCAGGCGCTCGCGCACGACGTGAACGCGGCCATGCAGCGCCTCGACAAGGGTGAGGCCAAGGCGCCGGACGATGTGTCGGGGAAGGTCCACGACCTGGACCGGGAGACCCGGGAACTGACGTCCCGCCTGTCACGGTTGCGTGGCGCCGTGGACGACTGGGTCGGGCCGCCCACGACGGATCAGGCCTCCCAGAAGACATTCCTGACCGGGATGCTGACCACGTTGCGCGGGGAGTGGCAAGCGGTGAGCGGCCGGGTGCGCTGAGGTCCGGGGCCGCCCGACACGCTCAGGCCGCGCCCGGCACGGAAGTCGGGCGCGGCCTTTACCAGATCACGTCGCTGAATTCTTCAACTGACAGCTCGGGGTCGACTCCGAGATGCCAATCTCTTCCTCGCTCATCTCGGTCGGAACGTCCGCGAACAGCGGCGTGCTCAGATACCGCTCCCCGGTGTCGGGGAGCATGCAGAGCACCGTCGAGCCGCTGGGCGCCGCTTCGCATACCTGAAGCGCGCCGGCGAACGTCCCGCCGGCGCTGATACCCACGAAGATGCCTTCCTCCCGAGCGAGCCGCTGGCTCGATCGCATCGCGTCGGCGGTGGCGATGGTCAGGACGCGGTCGATCACGCCCATGGCGACCGCATCACCGGTCAGCTTCGGAATGAAGTCGGGGCTCCAGCCCTGCAGCGGATGCGACTTCCACGCGGGATGGCTCGCGGCCGGCGACCCGTCCGGTTTCCGGTCCTGCTCGGACCCGTCCGTAAGCATGGGCGCGTCCACCGGCTCGCAGACCACGATCTTCGTGTCCGGCCTTTCCTTGGCGAGCACGCGCGCGACCCCCTTCAGCGTGCCACCCGTGCCGAAGCCGGTCACCCAGTAGTCGAGCCGCTCACCTCGGAAGTCCTCCACGATCTCCCGCGCCGTGGTGCGCGAGTGCATGTCCGCGTTGGCTTCGTTCTCGAACTGGCGTGTCAGAAACCAGCCGTGCGCATCGGCCAACTCGACCGCCTTCCTGACCATGCCGATTCCCTTCTCGGCGGCGGGCGTAAGCACCACCCTGGCGCCCAGAAAGCGCATCAGACGGCGCCGCTCGACGCTGAAGCTCTCGGCCATCGTGACCACCAGTGGATAGCCCTTTTGCGCGCATACCATGGCGAGCCCGATGCCGGTGTTGCCGCTCGTGGCCTCGACGACCGTCTGCCCCGGCTTCAGCCGGCCCGAGCGCTCCGCGTCCTCGATGACCCCGAGCGCCAGCCGGTCCTTGACCGAACCCATCGGATTGAACGCCTCGATCTTGACGAAGAGGTCGACACCCGCGGGCGCCAGCTTGCCGATCTTGACGACAGGCGTGTTGCCCACGGTTTCCAGGATATTGGCGTATCGTCGACCCATGATGTCCTCACCGCTAAGGTTGGCGGCCCGCGATCCATCAGAGCCCAATCAACAACATATGTCATCGCAAGGCTTCACGCCGGGGCAGCAGCGGCAGCGGGCGACGCCGAACCGTCAGGCCGGCGTCCGCTCCGGGAAAGGCACGGGCGGCGCCGGAAGATCGAATGCGCCTGGGAAGTCCGCGGGAACCTCCTTCTGCTTGCCACTCCACGTCTCGATGTCGATGCGGTAGACGGCCGTGCGCTTGAGTTCCTCGTCCGTGGTGGCGCGGTAGTCCTCGCCGTATCGCAGATGCGGTGCGTACTTTTCCAGCAGGGTGCGCAGCGCGTGCCGACACTCGCCGGTGTCCTCGACGATGGAGCCCTTTCCGAAGAGCACGACACCCGCGTACTCCACGCTGAATTCGAGTGCCTCGGGGGCGGGCAGCAGCCGACCCATCAGGGTCACGGAGAAGGCCACCCGGTCATCGGCAGCCACGTTGTCCCGCGTCCTCCCCGTACGGTGCGTGTGCAGGTAGACGCAGTGCCGCGCTTCGTCGAACACGAAGAGGTTCGAGTTCAGGAAGGGCTGCCCATCGGCCCGGACCGTGGCCATATGCCCCACCGGCGCCGCGTGCAGGAACGCGCGGATCCACGCGTCGTCCTTACCTCGGTCCCGGCGACGGAGCGCCGCCCGGTCGTCGGCCGGCGACGTCGGCGTCGTCTCGCTCATCGCCTCGGCCCCACCTGGTAGTCGCGCTCGAGGAGGGCCCGATGGTGGAGTTCGTGTCCGGCGATGACCCACGGGAACGTGCGCGCACTGAACGGACGGCCGCTCGCCGAGCCGACGCGGGCCCATGCGTCGTCGTCGAAGCCACGGAAGAGCGATGCGTGGTCGCGACGCACGCCGGCCCATTCGGCCAGCAGGTCGCCGAGGGCGCGCGACCCCGCGTTCGATGCAGCGGCCCAGTCATCCTGCTCCATGCCCGGTTGCTCGCCGGCCGCGCCCCGCGCCACCCAGACACAACGAAAGCCGAAGACCCGCTCGGTGTCGATCAGATGACCGACGACCTCGCGCACCGACCATTTTCCCGGTGCGTACCGGTACTCCTCCTGATCGGGCTGCACCGTCGCGAGCAGCGCTCGGGTCACCTGCATCTGGGCTTGAAGCGTGTCGATGACGTCCCCGTCGGGGACGAGATCGATATAGCGGCTGTAGTATGCGTCGTGCTCGTCGCGGTCGGGTCTGCGCATATGCCCCCTTCTCCTTTCAGCGGTCGGGCCGGAAGAATCGCGATCCCGGGGAGGGGTGGGCAAGCGCGTGGTGCGCGCGGACCTGCGTGCGAACGGGTGCGTGGAGACTGGACCGGGCCGTACATTGCCTCGCCCATCCAGACGACGTGGAGAATCTCCGATGCGACGCATGCCGACGGCCTTGGTCCTGCTTCTCCCGCCGTTCGTGCTGGCGCTCCCGCCCACGCCCTGCGCGGCCCAGCAACTCCCCGACGCCTTCGGCCCCGCGTGGTCGGACATGGTCCACGCCTGGGACGCGGCATCCAGCCAGGCGGGCATCGTCGGCGGCACCATGGCGTTCCTGCGCGGCGACCAGATCGTGAAGCTCAACCCACGCGGCATGGCGGACCTGGCGAGCTCACGTCCGGTGGACGAGCAGACGATCTTCCACTGGGGGTCGATCACGAAGACGTTCACGGCCGTGTCTCTCATGCAGCTCCGCGACCGCGGCCTGATCTCGCTCGACGATCCGATCGTGAAGTACGTCCCCGAGCTTCGTGCCGTGCACAATCCGTACGGGTCGATGGACGACATCACGATCCGGCAACTCATGTCGCATTCGGCCGGCTTCCGCGACGGTACATGGCCCTGGAGCGACGGCGCGGATTGGGAGCCGTTCGAGCCGACCGAGTGGAGCCAGCTCGTCGCCATGATGCCGTACACGCAGATCCTCTTCCCCCCCGGATCGAAGTACAGCTACTCCAACCCGGGCGTCATCTTCCTCGGGCGCGTGATCGAGAAGGTGACCGGCGACGTCTTCGAGGCCTACGTCGACAAGAACATCTTCCGGCCACTGGGGATGCGGCGCGCCTATTTCGACATGACCCCGTACCACCTACTCCCCTACCGCTCCAATCACTACTACCTGACGAAGGGCTCCCTGCGCGCCGGTGGCCTCGATTTCAACACCGGGATCACGGTGGCGAACGGAGGCCTGAACGCTCCGCTCGGCGACATGGCCCGCTGGTTCGCGTTCCTGCTGGGCACGCCGGTGGACGGCGGCACGGATGCGAAGGCCGTACTGAAGCGTTCGAGCCTCGAGGAGATGTGGCACACCGTCGTCCCGATCGGGGACTCCGATATCGGCAAGGAGAGTATGGGGCTCTCCTTCTTCCTGTACGACGACGGCACGCACCATCTGGTGGGCCACACCGGCACGCAGGCCGGTTTTCTGTCCTTCTTCTTGCTCGATCCGCAAGCCGGCGTCGGCGTGGTGGGTGTTTCCAACACCGTGGGCACCACCGCCGCCGATCCGGACGCCCGCGCGATCCTGAACGCCGCCCGCACCACCGTGGTCAACCGGATTCTCCCGCTCTTCCGGAGTGCGACCGGGACCCGGCCGGAGAAGCGATGAGCGTCGATCGCCGCACCTTCGTGAAGCTCGCGGGTGTCGCGGCCGCCCTCCCGGCCACCCTTGGCGCGGCCTCGACCGGAATCACGCCCGCGCCGGCGCGCGCACGTACCCCGTCGCGTCTCTGGCCCGGCTACTCCGAAGCCATGGTCATCGACTGCCTGGCCAGCCCGGGCGCGTTCAACATCCCTGAGGACCAGGGGGGCGGCCTTGGCGCCAAGGCGCTCGACGCCGCCCGTCGCTCCGGCATGACCGGAGTCAACGTGACCATTGGCGTCGTCGGCGACGTACCCGACCCGTTCGGCCAAACCGTCGACGACCTGGCGCGCTGGGAGCGGGAGATCGACCGGCACCCCGACGTCTTCGCGCGCATCCGCACGGTCGCGGACCTGGACCGTGCCAAGGAAGGCGGCCGGGTGGGTCTGATCTACGGGTTCCAGGACACCGTCGCGCTCGGCGCCGACCTCGACCGTATGGACACCTTCCACACGCTCGGGCTGCGCATCGTCCAACTCACGTACAACGTGCGCAACCGCGTGGGCGACGGGAGCCTCGAGCCGGGCAACGCCGGGCTGTCCACGTTCGGCCGGGACCTGGTCGCACGCATGAACGAGATCGGCGTTATGGTCGACCTGTCCCACTGCGGACAGCGCACGACGGCCGAGGGGATCACGACGTCGGCCAAGCCCGTGGCCATCACGCACACCGGGTGCCAGGCCGTCTTCATGCACCCGCGCAACAAGCGCGACGAAGAGTTGCGCGCGTGCGCCCAGAAGGGAGGCGTGGTGGGCATCTACCTGATGCCCTACCTGAACGCGTCGGGCCCGCCGACCGCGGAGGACGCGATGAAGCACCTCGACCACGCACTCCAGGTGTGCGGCGAGGACCACGTCGGCATCGGGAGCGACCAGTCGATCACCCCGGTGAACGACACGCCCGAGTACTACACGCGCATGGAAGCCGAGGTGAACCGGCGCAAGGCGATGGGCATCAGCGCGCCGCGCGAGGACACCGCTCCGTTCGTGCCGGAGCTCAACGACGCCCGGCGCATGGAGATGATCGCCGACCTCCTGGCCAAGCGCGGACACGGATCGAGCACGATCACCAAGGTGCTCGGAGCGAATTGGATGCGGCTCTTCGGGGAGGTGTGGGCGTAGCCCAGACGAGAAAACGCTGGCGCGGTCCCGGCGCCGGCCGCATCTGTTGAGCCAAGCCGCTATCCCCCCGTTCACGCAGGAGATGCCCATGGTCGGTCTTGCCTCGCTCTGGCTCCCCATTCTGCTCGCGACGGGCTTCGTGTTCGTCGCGAGTTCCATCATCCACATGGCCATGCCCTGGCACCGGAACGACTTCGCCAAGCTCCCCGAGGAGGACAAGGCCCTGGACGCGCTGCGCTCGCTCGGCATCGGCGCGGGCGATTACATGTTTCCGAACGCGGGCGGCGACTCCAAGGTGCTACGCTCCGACGCGTACCGCGAAAAGGCGAAGAAGGGCCCGGTCGGAGTCCTGACCGTCTTCCCCACGGGAGACCCCTTCGCGATGGGCGCGCAGATGACGCAGTGGTTCTTGTACTGCCTCCTCGTGAGCGTCTTCGCGGCGTACCTGACCGGCCACGCGGTCCCCGCAGACGCCGACTACCTGGCGGTCTTCCGCTTCGCCGGAACGACCGCGTTCTCCGGATACGGCCTGGCGCTGCTCCAGCGCTCGATCTGGTGGAAGCAGCGGTGGAGCACCACGCTCAAGAACCTGTTCGACGCGCTGATCTATGGGCTACTGACGGCCGGCGCGTTCGGCTGGCTCTGGCCGTAGCCCTCGTTCCATCACCCCGAATAGAGGCCTGCGGCGGCCCGCGCGGACGCGACGATACCCTTGATCATCGCGGAACTGAGGCCCTGGTGCTCCATTTCGTTCAGGCCGGTGATCGTGCATCCGCGCGGCGTGGTCACACGGTCGATTTCGCCCTCCGGATGACTGCCCTCGCGCATGGCGAGCGCCGCCGCACCTTTCGCGGTCTGCGCGGCCAGGAGGAGCGCCTCCTCGGGGTGGAACCCGATCTCGATCCCGCCCTGGGACGCGGCCCGGACGGTACGCAGGAAGAAGGCGACGCCGCACGCGCACAGGGCGGTGGCGGGAATCATCATTTCTTCGGCGATCACAAGTGTTTTTCCGACCAGATCGAAGAGTTCGACGGCCTGCGCGAGCGCTTCAGCGTCTGCGGGGTCTGCGGCCAGACACGTCATAGACTCGCCGATGAGCACGGCTGTGTTCGGCATCGCCCGCACCACGGGCACCCCGCTGACGAGGCCGGCACGGATGGCCTCGATCGATGCGCCGGAGACGACAGAAACGACCCGGTGGTGCGCCGCGTCCAGGTGCGGTGCGATTTCGGCCATGAGCGCGCCGAGTTGCCTCGGCTGCACGGCGAGCAGCACCAGGCTGGCGCCCTGGACCGCCGTCACGTTGTCCGAGCCGACGGCGTAGCCCGCCTCGCTGAGGTCTTCGAGCTTCGACGGATGCCGACGCGTCACAGCCACACGGGGAGCCTCGACCTTCCCTGCCGCGACCCAGCCGCGCGCCAGAGCCGTGCCCAGGTTCCCGCCGCCGAGGATGGCCACATCGTAACGATCGTCGTTCCCTGCTGCGCTCACGTCGTGCTCCGACTCGGGGTTGGTATCGCGAATGGGTTCAAAGGATAGCGCGGTCAAGCCTCGTTCCGTGCCACCCTCCCCTCATAGGCCGCGATCTCCGACTCGTGGCGAAGCGTCAGGCCGATGCGGTCCAGCCCCTGCAGGAGGCAAGTGCGCCGGAAGTCGTCCATGGGAAACGCGGCCAGAAAGCCGCTTCCGTCGCTCACGGACCTGCGCTCCAGATCGACGGTGAGGCGGTAAGGCGCCCGGTCCCTCGCCCGCGCCAGCAGCGCGTCGACCTCGCTCTCCTCGAGCGTGAGCGCCACCAGCCCGTTCTGGTCCGCGTTCTCACGGAAGATGTCCGCGAAGCTGGGCGCCACCACCACGCGGAATCCGAAGTCCTTCAGCGCCCACGCCGCGTGTTCGCGCGACGATCCGCACCCGAAGTTACGACGCGCGACCAGGATGGACGCACCCTGGTACCGGCTCTGATTGAGCACGAAGTCCGTAAGGACTTCATCGCTCGCCGTCCTCCGCCAATCGTGGAACAGGAAGTCCCCGTAGCCGGTGCGCTCGACGCGCTTGAGGAACTGCTTGGGGATGATCTGATCGGTGTCGACGTCCGCCCGGTCGAGCGGCACCACGATCCCGGTGTGGTTCGTGAAGGGCTGCATCAGTTCCTCATCGTACGTGGGTCGACGAAATGCCCGTGGACCGCGGCCGCGGCGGCCACGGCGGGACTCACCAGATGGGTACGCCCTCCCCGGCCCTGCCGACCCTCGAAGTTCCGGTTGGACGTGGAGGCGCACCGCTGCCCGGGCGCCAGGATGTCGGGGTTCATGCCCAGGCACATCGAGCAACCCGCCTCCCGCCACTCGAAGCCGGCTTCCCGGAAGATGCGGTCCAACCCCTCGGCCTCGGCCTGGCGCTTCACCCGCCCCGAGCCAGGCACCACCATCGCGTGCACGCTTGCGTGCACTCGGCGCCCCCGTACGAGCGCCGCCGCTTCGCGCAGGTCTTCGATGCGCGCGTTCGTGCACGAGCCGATGAAGACCCGGTCGAGCTCGATGGCTTCCACGGGCGTACCCGGACGCAGGTCCATATACGCCAGAGCGCGTTCCGTCGCCTCGCGACCGGCTGCGTCCGGTGCATCGGCGGGATGGGGGATGCGCCCCGAGATGGGCAGAACCATCCCCGGGTTGGTCCCCCAGCTCACCTGCGGCTCCAGCCGGCCGGCGTCCACGACGACGCTCGCGTCGTACGTCGCCCCGGGGTCGGTGGCCAGTCCACGCCATGCCGTCACCCGGCGCTCGTACTCGTCAACGGCGGGTGCCAGTTCCCGTCCGCGCAGATAGTCGAAGGTGGTGTCGTCCGGAGCGATCATGCCCGCTCGGGCGCCCGCCTCGATCGACATGTTGCAGACGGTCATGCGCCCCTCCATCGAGAGGGCACGGATGGCCTCGCCCGTGTACTCGACGACATGCCCCGCGGCCCCCGCGACGCCGATCTGCGCGATGATCGCCAGGATCAGATCCTTGGACGTGACGCCCACCGGAAGCGTGCCGTCCACACGGATCTCCATGGAGCGGGGACGGCGCCGCGGAATGCACTGGGTGGCGAGCACGTGCTCTACCTCCGACGTGCCGATCCCGAACGCGAGCGACCCGAAGGCACCGTGGGTGGACGTGTGGCTGTCGCCGCACACGATGACCATGCCCGGATGCGTCAGGCCCAGCTCCGGTCCGATCACATGCACGATGCCTTGACGCTCGTCGTCCACGTCGAAAAGCCGGATGCCCGCCTCGGCGACGTTCTGCCGGAGCACCTCCATCTGGCGCCGCGCGACGGAATCGAGCACGGGGAGCGAGCGATCGGTGGTGGGGATGTTGTGGTCCACCGTGGCGACGCAGAGTTCGGGACGGCGTACGCGTCGCCCCGCCAGCCGCAGACCTTCGAACGCCTGGGGTGAAGTCACTTCGTGGAGGAGATGCAGATCCACGTACAACAGGTCCGGCTCGCCCGGCTCGCTATGGACCACGTGGGCATCCCAGACCTTCTCGAGCAGCGTGCGCGGCGTCATACCCCCCCCGTGGTGGCTCCGGTGGACGCGGAGGAGACCAGGCGTTGATACTTGGCCATCACGCCGGGGGGCACCCGCCGCGGCTCGAAGCGCGCTGCGTCGATTCGCCGGCGGATCTCCTCCGCGTCAAGGTCCACGCTCAGGGTTCCCGCCGCCAGATCGAAGGTGATTGTGTCTCCGTCGCGCACCGCGCCGATCGGTCCGCCGTCGACCGCCTCGGGAGCCACGTGCCCGGCCATGAGGCCGTGCGTGGCTCCTGAAAAGCGACCGTCTGTGAGCAATGCGCAAGACTCACCCAACCCGGCGCCCACCACGGCGGCGGTGACGGCCAGCATCTCCCGCATGCCGGGCCCTCCCCGCGGCCCCTCGCCACGGATGACCATCACGTCGCCCGCCTCGATCTTGCCGCCCTGCACGGCCGCGAACGCGTCTTCCTCACACTCGAAAACCCGTGCCGGTCCCTCGTGCCGGGCGCGCTCGTGCCCCACGGTCTTCAACACACATCCGTCCGGCGCCAGGTTGCCCTTGAGGATCATCAGGCCTCCGCGCGCCTTGAGCGGATCGGTCAGCGGGCGCACCACCGGCTGACCGCTGGTCTTCTCGACCGCGGCGGCCTCTTCGGCCAACGTGCGGCCGGTCACCGTCATGGCGTCTCCGTGCATCAGGCCCGCATCCAACAGACGCCGCACGATCACGCCCACGCCGCCCGCCTCGTGCAGGTCCGTGGCCACGTAACGCCCGCCCGGCTTCAGATCGGCCAAGACGGGCGTGCGTGCGCTGACGGTCTCGAACGCGTCGATGTCCAGTTCGACACCCACCTCCTTGGCCAGGGCCAGCAGGTGGAGCACCGCGTTGGTGGAGCCCCCCGTAGTCACGGCCATGGCGATGCCGTTCTCGAAGCTCTCCCTCGTCAGGATCGCCGCGGGACGGAGGTCCTGGCGCGCCAACCGCACCGCCAGGGCGCCACACGCGCGGGCCACCGCCTCCTTGGCCGCGTTCGTGGCCGGTACCGTGTTGCTCCCCAGGGGCGAGATGCCCATGGCCTCGAACACGGTCGCCATGGTATTGGCCGTGAACTGGCCCCCGCAGGCGCCGGCGCCCGGGCAAGCGGCCCGCTCGATCTGGCCGAGCTCGTCTTCGGTGATACGGCCCGCCGCGCACGCGCCCACCGCCTCGAAGACGTCCTGGACCGTGAGGTCACGGCCCTTGTAGCGTCCCGGTTGGATCGAGCCTCCATAGAGCATCACGGACGGTACATCGAGGCGCGCGAGCGCCATCACCGACCCCGGAATGGTCTTGTCGCATCCGGACAGCGCAACGATGGCGTCGAACGAGTATCCCCGCCCCACCACCTCGATGGAGTCGGCGATCACTTCGCGGCTTATCAGCGAAGCTCGCATCCCCGGCGTACCCATGGTGATGCCGTCCGAGACCGCGATCGTGTTGAACTCGAGCGAGACGCCGCCGGCGTCCCGTACGCCCTGGCGCACCCAGGCCGCTACGTCCCGCAACCCCGCGTTGCATGGCATGGTGTCCGTCCACGTGTTGGCGACCGCCACCAGCGGCCGCCCGAAGTCGTCGTCCCCGAGACCGACCGCTCTGAGCATCGCGCGGGCCGGAGCCCGGTCACGTCCCAGGAGCATCTTCGCGCTGTTCCGGGCACCTGGATCGGAAGAGCCGTTTCCCCCACCGGTGCTGCTCATGCGACCTCCACCCGCGCCGGCTGTCCGATGAGGTCCCGCCATCCGCGAGGATCGGGACGGGCGCCGCGCACCAGGTCCATGTAGGCGGTCTGAAGCGTTCTCGTGATGGGCCCCACCCCTTCGCCCACGGGAGTCCGGTCGACGCTGCGCACCGGCGTGAGTTCCGCGGCGGTCCCGGTGAAGAACAGCTCGTCCGCGGCGTAGAGCGACTCCCTGGGGACCTGGGTCTCCACGGCCGCAATGCCGAGATCCCGGCAAAGCTTCAACACCGTGTCCCGGGTGATGCCGCCGAGCATGGTCCCGTCCAGCGCGGGCGTCGCCACCGCGCCGTCCTTCACGAGGAAGATGTTCTGCGCGCTGCCCTCACTCACGAGCCCGCTCGGCCCCACCGCGATGCCCTCGGCATACCCGTTCCTGACGGCTTCCATCTTCATCAACTGGCTGTTGAGGTAGTTCCCCCCCGCCTTGGCCAGCGCCGGAAAGGTGTTGGGCGCCGGCCGGAACCAGGTCGACACACATGCGTCCACGCCCTCGTCCAGGGCGCTCGCGCCCAGATACCGACCCCAGGACCAGCACATCAGGTACGTCTCCACGGGGCTGGCCGCCGGATTGACTCCGAGCGCACCCATTCCGCGGATCACCAGAGGACGGAGGTAGCCTTCGTCCAGGTCGTTGCGCCGGAAGAGCTCACGGCTCGCTTCGGCCAGGTCCCCGCCGTCAAAGGCCATCGGCATCTGGTAGACTCGGGCCGACTCCTTCAGACGCCGCAGGTGATCCCCTAGCCGGAAGAGCGCCGGCCCCTGGGGTGTAGGGTAGCAGCGGACCCCCTCGAAGACAGAGGACCCATAGTGCACCACGTGGCTCATGACGTGGATGTTGGCGTCCTCCCACGCGAGGAAGTCCCCGTCCTTCCAGATCCACGAGGTGCGGAAGTCCGGAGTGCTCACGCTTCCGCCTCCCCGTGCAACCACGCCATGC